>NZ_JBEAES010000025.1:0-79947 GCF_050477165.1 Brevibacillus sp. FIR094
AGTGGCCTAACGGCCCGGGTTTTTCTTACTGTCCACTAAACGGGGCCTTGACCATAGAGAAAGGTCCGTTTTGTCATTCTTACTTTGTTTTTGATCGATTGTGAACTTGCTCCAGCACTTTTGGTGGAAACAGTTTTTGCAAGCTACTCTCGTAGTTGCTGCCTTCCTCGGGCATTTGGAAGTCAGTTACCCGATAATCATTTCCATTGTAGGCGATTTGAAAGGTCATCGGTGCACTGAGCGCAGAAGAATTGCTTCCCGTTATTTTCACCCAAGCGTATACCGTTCGTTTTGCAGCATCTGGCGCTTCTACACCGAGGAGCTCAACGTTAATCTCGCGGTGTTTCCCCAGCCACCCCAGCTTATCGCTTTCCATCTCCAAAAACTGCTGAATGATAGGCCCAACCAGTTGACGGTTCGCAGGTGCTATCCCTTTTTTCACCTCGACAAAAACTTGTCCGAGATGTTTGCCTCCTGCTCTTACTTCCAGCTTCCATTTTCCTGGTTCAGGTAACACGATCCCTGATGGAAAATGACCATCTGCATCGTATAACGGGTCCATCATCTCGTAGCTGCCCAATGACAGACGGGTCCCATCGGTGTTGTAAGCAGCGATCTCTACATCTTTTGCGTAGTCCCCATTCAACAGCCATATCACCCGCTGCAACTGCCCTTCGTAGAAGCCGTCCTGATCCGCCATGATGCGGACAGGTTTTTCTCCCAAATAAGAAAAGGACTGATTGTTGTAAGTGGAAGACAAAGAGGGCGACAGCTTCCACAAATCCGCTTCGACGATTTGGCCCCCTGGCAACAAGGATGGCACTTGTGTCTCGTGTTGTAAAGGTCTCACCTCATGGAGGGCAGATTGTCTCTGCTCCTGAACCGGGAGCACGAACCACAATAGCAAGCCCATAGTCAGCACAACGCCCGGCAAGGCTAGCTTCCTCCAACCAGTCATCCACCCAGCCCTAGGCCTCACCCTCTGCCGCACTCGCTCTTCCATCGATGCAGTGAACTGTACATCACGAAAAACGGTCTGATCTGCCCGTTCCTTTAAGTCCGTGAGCCATCGGTTTTCGTCCATTCCCAATCCCTCCCCTCTCCCATACTCTGCCGAAGCTGCTGTCTGGCCCTATGCAACCGGGTTCTGACTGTTCCTTCCGTTACCCCAAGCACTTCCGCTACCTCTCCGATGCATAAATCCGCATAGTAATGAAGGGCAATCACTTGGCGATAGAGCGGAGGAAGCTGCAATACTTCTGCTACGAGCTGGTCCCTCTCGGCTTGATCGAGCACAAGACTTTCTGTAGAAAGCTCCCCATCCTGTCTAATCCACGAGCGGGGAAGGATATGACGGAACGACCAAGAACGCAAGTAACCTTTGCACTCATTAACCGTAATCCGATACAACCACGTGTGCACACTACTCTCCTGCCGAAACCGGGGAAGATGCCGATACACTTTTACGAAAACATCCTGCGTAATATCCTCTGCCAAGCTGCGATCTTTGACCAGAAAAGTGACGAGTCGAAGCACGCGGGTCCCATATTCCCTCATGATTTGTTCAAAAGCAGCATCTGTCGTTGGCTGCAATTTTTCCAAGGGCGTGACCTCCTTCACTCGCATTCATACTGGTTAGATGCAGCAGCAGACGTTTTGTTACAAAGTGGAGGATGAAATTTTTTTCGCCAAAATCGTCCAGCGAGTAGCGCCACCCGGTGTCCCGGCAGGGTCAGCGAATGGATACCCTCCATGCTGCCAACGATCCATATCATAGCCCTCGTCCGCTTGACTCGGCTCGAAGTCTTGCTTGTGGAATACATTCTCTTTGCTATAGGTGACGTGAAAGCCTGATCCTTCCAATAACAGCTCAAGCTCTGTAGGCAAAAGCAACGCCAACTCGCGCTCTACGCGATACCTTGGCTGCTCGATCTGATCAAGAAAAGTCTCATAAGTAAGCGTGTAGCGGAACTTTTGATCCAAAAGCGAGGTTTCCCCCTCCACCTTTTGATACACCATGCGGTCCGGGAAAACGAACTTGCGTTGCATCATTGTCCATTGATTTTTTACTGGCGGCAAGAGTAAGTCAATTGCCACTGTTCCGTCCTCGGTTATGTAATCGTGGATGACTGAAAGCAATTGACGTTGCTTGTCTCTACAGGTGGCCTGCTGAAAAATCCCTTCTGGAAGGAGCACATGCGTAAACTGCCGTTCAAGCTCCATCTCCCACATATTTTGTTCGACCAGCTCCAGCAGTTCTTCTTTCCCTTTTAACATGCGCCGTTTCTTTTTGGCGGCCATCTCCAGCATATCTGGGCTCCAATCTATCCCGCAGACTGACAAGCCATTTCGTGCCAGCTCAATGGCAATTCTCCCTGTTCCAACACCCAGCTCCAGCACGGAGACTGGTGATTGCTCCGCTTCCCGCAGCAACCAGTTTCGATAAAAAGCGATGCTGGCCTTCCCGGCAAACTGATCGTAATACGTTGCTTCTACGTTCGTGTACTTCGTTTCAGGAAGCGGCAAGTGCCGACCTTCCTCGTCCATCCCACAGTCGGTACAAACAGAACCTGCTAAATGGGGAAAAGGCACCCCGGGCGGGACGCCATTTTTCGTATCACCTAGCCACTCATCGTAACGGAACTTGCATATTCTGCAACTATAAACAGTCATAATGATTTAGATACCTCCTGAAGATTGCTTGCTTCCTCCAGAACGCAAGAGAGGGAGCTTAATATGACTCGGATACTGTCTATCATGATAGACACGTTGCGAGGCAATGACCGTCTCGGTTTCCGTTGCCAGATCGTTGCCTGTATTCGGATTAGGGAACGAAAAGTTCTCGGCGCCAGAAGTAACCGAGACGCGAATGCGGTGACCTTTTCGGAAGACATTGGCGATCTTGGTCATGCGAATCTCATAGCATTCGATTTGTCCTGGAACAAGTAGCTCGGGGTCTTCGAATGAGTGACGGTAGCGTGCACAAATAATCCCGTCCGATAGACGAATCGAATTGCCTTCCTCATCTACATCACACAGCCGGACCAGCCAATCTGTATCACGCGCTGAGCTGGATGCATAGATAACCGCCGAGATTTCTCCCGCGATGACGACTTCCTCTTCCAATGGCTCTGATGTGTAGACAAGTACATCTGCCCTTTCTTCCACATCACGATAGTTTTCTGGAACACTGTTTTCATTCTCGGACAAATCCAGAAGATACGGTGCTGCGTCTAGTGGATCATAGCTGTATGTATCCACCGCCTGTTCACCTGGGATAGAAAGGGTCAGGGTTCCATCTCCGCCGCTCGTATTGGCGCTTCCCCCACTGCTCAGATACACATTCGTCAGCGTCACCTCTGCTGGCGGCCAAGTCTGCGAAGTCTTCCATTCGTTTTCTCCCACCATGTAGTATTCAACGCGCGGCTTTTGATCGACGCCATTTTCCACTCCTTTTAAATAGCGGTCAAACCAGCGGAGCTGTGTCACATCCAGATCGTAGCGGATGGCGTTGTTTCCAAATGGAACATGATGGATTTCTCGGGTCGTATTCGCCTTGTGATACCACGGCCCCAAGATGAGTCTGGCATGCTCTGGCACATTTCGGGAGACGACCTCCCACGATTCACTCGTCCCCATCCCGTTGTCGTCATACCAGCCTGATACAAGGGTAGCAGGCACCTTTACCTGATCCGCATGCCGTTTCCAGTCAGACATCGCCCAGAATTCGTCTCCGTCCTGATGTTCCATCCATTTTGTCCAAAACGGAATTTCTTTTCCCAGCACTTTTTGCGGGATTTCCTTGATCGGGCGCACCTTGATGACCTCACTCCAGTCATCCCGGGAGAGAGCCGCGACATTTCGCCGCTTCTCTGCCATCATGAAAATCCATGACAGACCACCAAGAATCGTTCCCCCTTTGCGTGGGATGTCCACGTAAGGCGTTCCTACTGTCACGTAGCTGAAAATCGCCTTCAGATGCGGATTGCCGCTAGCGGCCGCAGCCCACTGCACATAGCCCACATACGAGCCACCGAGCATCCCGATGTTGCCATCCGACCACTCCTGACTCGCGATCCAGTTGAGGCTATCGTCTCCATCATTGCGCTCGTGAACGAGTGGAATCCACTCTCCCTCGGAATCTTCACGTCCGCGCGTATCCTGAACTACCAGCGCATATCCGCGAGCTACAAAGGGCAATCGGCGAAAAATAGCATCCATTCGTCCATAGGGAGTGCGCATGAAAATCGTTGGAACTCGCTGGCCTTCCGCTAAACCCGCAGGTAGCCAGACCTCGGTCGCCAGACGAACGCCATCTCTCATCACGGCATCATGCCTACCCAAGTGGTGTACGCCGTAGTTACCTTCAGACAGCAGAGGGTCTTGCCACATCGTAAGCGGAGTCAAATCCTCCCACCCTGTTTTCGCCAATACAACGCTATCTCCACGACCTGTCAGCACAAACGCGATGACTTCTTTCTCACAAATGATCAAGTCAATTGGCTGCGCTGCTTCGCGCACCGCCCAGATCCACGCTTGCTTTTTCCCTGCGGGACCTGTTCCTTCGATGGATAGGTGACGTTGGTAGTGCCCTCCGCTTTCCGGAAACACGACTTGTTCGCTCTCCCAGTCGATTTGCTCCCATTCCGGCAGCTGTTGTGCCAGGGTGAGGAGAGGCAATTCGTAAACCGCTTCCCCTTCAGCCAGTTGGGCAAACAGACCGTCAGCCGCTTTGCCCGTATCCCACCCTGTACTCCGATGCCAAACTTCCCCACCCTCAAAGCGTATATCAGCTACCTTGATACCAGATTGATAATAGCCAAAAGAACCCAGTTTATGCCCAGTCTGTGCCATCCGCCATTCCTCCTGTTATCTGATCTACTTCCACACTTCCTGATACACTCTGAGGAAATTACCACCCAAGATTCCTTCGATTTCTGCATCCGTGTACCCGCGCTTCATCAACTCACGCGTAATTTCCGGAAGTGACGCATGGCCTTTTACTACATCAAATGGCATCTCTTTGGTTTTGGCAATCTTGTCCAAGGGCAAATATTTCGTCAAATCATCGCACAGGTCTAGACCTATACCGATGTGCCTTGCTCCGACAAGCTTTTTCATATAGTCAACGTGATCAATCAGTCTCTCAATAGTTGCGTCAGCGCTGTTAGCCGCTGTAAACATGCTAAACGCATTCAGCCCGACAAGTCCCTCCTTTTCCGCAATCGCTTTGATCTGCTCATCTGTCAGATTACGCATCGTCGGCACGACTGTTCGGCTGTTGGAATGTGAAGCAATCACGGGCTTTTCAGCGATTTCCATCACGTCCCAGAACCCTTCGTCATTCAAATGACTCACATCAATGACGATGCCCAGCTTTTCCGCTTTCTCGATAAGACTCACACCGAAATCGGTGATGCCCCCTTTTTTCCCTTCGCGAACCGGTACAAAAAAGCTGCCGTCCCCAACGAAGTTGCGCCGACTCCAAACCAGCCCCATCATCCGTACTCCGAGCTCATAAAAGACACGTAAGAGACTCAAGTCGTTATGCAGAGGCTCTGCCCCTTCCAACGATAGAATGAACGATACTTTTTGCTCCGCTCTTGCCCGTTGCAAATCATCCAGATTTTTGGCGATGACGATGTGCTCGGGAGACTCTGCCGCTTCTGCATGCATAGCGCTGATCTGATTGAGCGCTTTGCGCAGACTCATCTCTGGTACAAACGCATCCTCTACGAACACTGCCGCTACGATGGAATGCACACCACCCTGCTGGAACCGCGGCAAATACTCCGTCTCGATCATTTTGGTTCGACCGTATCCACGCTGAATCTCCACATCCATCAGCAGATCAAAATGCCCATCCAGAACGTGAACACCGTCATGAAATTTGCGGGCCTGTTCTCTCGTTACTTCCGTCATACGGGTCATCTCCCATCTTGTTCTATGGATTTTTCTTATCGAGATAGTTGTAAACCGTGAATTTGGATATATCCAACAAATCCGCGACGTATTGCACGGCCCCTTTGATTAAAAAGAGTCCCATTTCATCCAACTGGTGGATAAATTGAATCTTCTCTTCTTTTTGCATCAGGGCGATTGGTTTGCCTGTTCGTTTCAGGCAATCATTTATCATTTGCTCCATTAAAGTCCCGACAGTCGGAGCGAAGTTCTCTTCCACTTTTTCTGCCTCACGCTTGTCTTGGATCACCATCATCGATTCGATGAATGATTGCGCCATTGCGAGATGGGTGATATCAAGATTGATGCACAGACTGCCAATGACTTCACCTTGCTCATCCTTGATGTAAATGGAGCTCGATTTGATCTGTTTGCCTTTGAGCGTGACGTTGCGGTAATTGAGGTCAAAAGCTTCTTCACTGACCTTCGCCGTCCGTAAAGCTTGCAGTGCCAAATTCGTTACCGGCGAACCAATCTGCCTGCCACTGACATGGCCGTTGGAAATGGCAATGATCGATGAGGAAATATCGCCTGTCAGATCATGTAACACCACTTCACAATGCTCGCCAAATGTCCGTGCCAATCCCTCTACTACCGGAATGTAGCTTGCTAATATCGGATGTACGTTTTTCATATTACCCCTCGTTTACTTCCACAATCATCTCAATTTCGATCGGGTTGTTAAACGGAAGAACAGATGTACCAGCTGCCGCTCTCGCATGGTTACCCGCTTCACCAAAAATTTCGATGAGGAAATCAGAAGCTCCATTAATCACCCGGGGCTGCTCGTAGAAATCAGGGGCGCTGCTGACGAGTGCGAACAGCTTGACAATTCGTGTGATTCGATCCAAATCACCAATCTCGCTTTTCAAAATGGCTAGCAGATTTAGAACCGTGACCTTTGCAGCTTCATAGCCCTGCTCGATGGTCACATCCGTCCCCAATCTTCCCAAATACATCGGGCTTCCATTTACGTAGCACCCCGCACCAGATGTATAAATAACATTACCAGTCTGTACACATGACACATAATTCGCCATGGTTGGAGGAACTGGCGGCAACTCATACCCTAACTCTTTTATCCGCTGCTCTACTTTGGACATAAGGCGATCACCTCGTCATCAATTTCATTCCTTCCTTTAACCATACTATTCTGCAAATTCTTATTCAACAATTTTTTGTATGGTAAAAAAATTATTTGAAATTCAATTATCGTCCTCTTAACAAAAAAGGACGCCAGCTAGGCATCCCCTCCTATGAAAATCAAAGAAACTCAACTCCGCCGTCCCTATCCATTGGCCCCACTCACGACCTTCTGGACAGATGGCTTCACACGGATCGCGTCCGAGTAGAAATACACATGTTTTTTGCCTGTTATGGGATGGGTCGTCACTTCTGTCTCTACTCCGAAAACATCCCGAATCAGCGTGGGTGTCAAGACTTCCTCTGGCGTCCCAGATGTAACGATTTCCCCCTCATAGATCACGTACAGACGATCACAGTACATCGCTGCGATATTGAGATCATGCAACGAAGACAAGACCGTAATTCCCAGCGTTTTGACCAGGTCCATAACCTGTAATTGGTATCGAACATCCAAATGATTCGTCGGTTCATCAAGGACAAGAAACTGAGCTTGCTGCACCAAAGCTCGGGCAATCAGCACCCGCTGCTTCTCCCCGCCCGATAAACTGAAAAAGCTACGATCGGCATATGTATGCATCCCTACCCGCTGTAGTGCATCTTCACAAATTCGAACGTCTTCTGCGTTATCGGACTGAAACAGCCGTTTATGCGGAGCACGTCCCATATTCACAATTTCGTTTACCGAAAAATCGAATTCAATAGAGGACTCCTGCCGTACAGCCGCCATACGCTGAGCGTTTTGACGTGAAGTTAACTTGTATACATCATCGCCATCAAGCGAGATCCATCCCGAACGCGGCTTCAATACGCGATAAATGCTTTTTAGCAATGTGGACTTCCCACTGCCATTCGGCCCGATCAGCCCCACAAACTCTCCAGAGCGTACCTCCAGACTGACGTTGCGAAGGATTCCCTTTTTCTCCAGTTCGACCGATATATTCTCAACTAACAAATTCATCGTCCGCTACCTCCAAAGGAATAAGAACTCCGCAACATCAACCAGATAAAGAATGGACCTCCACAAAGCGCTGTCAAAATACCAATCGGCAGCTCTTCCGGTGCAAATGCGAGCCTAGCGACTACATCAACCCAGATTAGAAATATCGCGCCAAACAAAGCGCTGACAGGCAGGACACGTCTGTGATCTGATCCGACCATCACACGGACGATGTGGGGCATCATTAATCCGACAAAACCGATTGATCCCGCAATGGACACGATCACCCCTGTGAGCAGTGCCGTGATCACCAGGAGAAGCTTGCGGAATTGTACCGTATTGACCCCCAATGTCCCCGCTGACTCCTCGCCCATCAACATCGCATTGAGCGAGCGGTATTGGGCCATTAAGACGATGAGGCAGATGACAACAATCAATGCAGGGATCGTCAGGTACTCCCATTTCCCGCCAGCCAAACTTCCACTTAACCAAAACAGGACCGTCCCAATTCCATGCTCATTCGGCGCTGAAAAAACTAGGAGACTGGTAATGGCCGACAAGATCGCAGATATCGCAATTCCGGCCATGAGCAGGCGTACCGTTGAATTTTGCCCACCGATACGGGATAGCGTAAAAATGAGAATGATGGACACAAGGGAGCCTGTAAAAGCGCCAAAGGATAGCGCATACTGCCCGTACATGCTGAATGCTCCGAATATAATGACCGAGGTCGCTCCTACGGAAGCGCCTGAAGATACACCTAACACATACGGGTCAGCCAGGGAGTTGCGAACCAACGACTGGATCGCTACCCCCACGACAGACAGACCTGCGCCAACGATCGCCCCCAAGAGTACACGTGGAAAGCGAATATCCCAAATAATCGTTTGCTCCCCTTTGGACCAATCCACTTCAATCCATTGGGTGAACATCGGAATTTTCGATAAGGCGATTTTCCATACCGTTGTCGGTTTAATCTCCACAGAGCCATACGTAACCGCGAATGTAATCGAGAGAAAGAGTCCGACCAGTAAAGTGATGATGATATAAGGTAACTTGATCTGTTGCAGTGCCATTCCCTCCCTTAAAAGGGGCGTACTTTATTTGAATTGATCCGGGTAGAGTCCTTCCGCCAAAATTTTCAGCGCAATCGGTGCTCGAACGCCTTCAGAAGCAGCAGACAGTGGCAATACAACCAGTCGTTGATTTTTAATCGCTGGAATATCCGCCAGTTCTTTTTTGGTCAAAAGGAAATTGCGTTTTTGATCAACAGTTCTGTCACCGTAGTCTACAACAATAATCACGTCCGGATTACGACTCACTACTTGTTCCCAGCTGACCTCTGCCCAACCCTTTTGAATGTCGTCAAAAATGTTCTTGCCGCCAGCAGTCTTGATTAAGGACGTCATGTAGTTGTTGGCTGCTGTGAATGGTTTATCTTCCCCGTTGTCGTACACGAACACTTTAAGTGGCTCGTCTACCTTGCCAATTTTGCTAATCGTTTGATCCATTTCACTCTTCATTTTATTGATCAATTCATTGGCTTTGTCTTCCACTCGGAAAATGCGTCCGATGTTCGTAATATCCGCGAACACATCGTCGATCGTTGGTCCAGGCTTGCTTGACGATTCTTGCAGGTACGATTTGATGCCGACCTTCTCCAAATCCTGCATCGATCCTACGCCCTTTTCGCCGAATCCACTTTTCCATCCGGCGTATACGAAGTCTGGGTTCGCTGCCAGCAGCACTTCTTTCGTAGGATACTTGTCAGACAGTACCGGAACCTTGTCGTAATCTGCTTTTAACTCTGGAAGGATTTTATCGTCTAGGTAAGCAGTTCCGGCCATTTTATCAGCCAGGCCCAATGCCAGCATGATCTCGGTTACGTGTTGGTTTAATGTCACGGCACGCTCAGGTGCTTTTGGATACGTCATTTCAATGCCATTATTCGTTAGTGTTACAGACTTGCTCTCTGCAGCTGGTGTAGCTGTTTGTTCTGTTTTGGCTGGAGCCTGTGTTGTCGTAGTGGAGCCGCATGCCGAAACCAAAAGCATGGCAGCTGTCATGATGCCGAAAGTTAGTCCTTTCATTACTGTATGTGTTTTGTTTGCTTTAAACATCTGTAATCCCCTTTTCTGTATGTAGATGATGAGTTGAACCAAATCCCACAAAAAAAGCACCCCCCATTTCAATCGGGAGGTGCATGACAAACGTAGACATAGCTATAAGCAGGCCCAAAGGCGCCTATCATAGACTACTTCTACATCTGTCCCATCCTCGTGGGTCGATTGTATATGATCGCATGGCAGGTCTCCTGGCTTACGGATCAACACACCCAGCTACCTTCCCATTTTTTGTCTCGCAAAAAACAGTGGCTATTCGCTAGGCGCTCCTCGTTACAGTGGCGGGACCGCGCCGGTTTCTCACCGGACTTCCCTTTTAAGCTGACGGCAAATGCCATCTAGCACCATTCGATACTTATTCAATTTTTACGATTTATTCATTCGTTGATAGAAGTCAGTTTTTTCGGGAACTGCGTGAGAATTTCAACGCCCGTTTCCGTAACCAATACATCGTCTTCAATCCGCACTCCGCCTACACCCGGCAGATAGATGCCTGGCTCGATCGTAAAGACCATCCCTGGACGAAGCACTTCTTGGTTCTGGCTGTGAACAGATGGATATTCATGTACATCCATCCCAAGTCCATGCCCAAGACGGTGCATGAAGTATTCTCCGTAGCCTTTGGCGGTAATGACATCGCGCGCAGTTTTATCCAAATGCGCAAAGGTCACACCCGGACGAATCTCAGCAATTGCCGCTTCGTTGGCAGCCAATACTGTCTCGTAAATTTCTTGAAGTTGGGCACTGATCTCGCCTACAGCAAAGGTACGAGTAATATCGGATACATATCCGTTGGCTGCTACCCCGATATCAAACAAAAGCAAGTCGCCTTCTTGCACCTGGCGCGTTCCTGGTTTCCCGTGTGGCAGTGCCGACTTCTCCCCTGCCAATACCATGGACGTAAAGGATGGACCTTCGGCACCCAAGCGCTTCATCTGGAATTCCAGCTCAGCTACGATTTCTGTCTCGGTCATGCCTGTCTTGACTTTTTTCAGGGTCTCCCGCAAGGAATCCTCAACCAACTGAACAGCGTGCTTCAAACGATCCACTTCATCAGCAGATTTGATCAAACGCATTTCACGTAGTGGCTCTTCCACATCCACATAGCTCGACGCCAGAACAACTTGTCCAAGTGCTTCATAGCGCTCGACAGTCATATGACTCTTCTCAATACCGAGCTTCGTCAAGTTCGCTGGCAAGACTTGCTTGAGGATTTCATACGGGTTTTGGATATCCGTATGTGTATGGATATCTTGAACGAACGAAGCCTCTGCCGCTGCCTCACGATCAAGAGCAGGTACAATCAAAGAAGGTTTTCCCTCAGCAGGAATAACGAGACCCATAAACCGTTCATGCGGGTCTGTAAAAAATCCGGTCAAATAGTAGACGTGCTTGGGAGAGGTAATCAACACCGCGTTCAGCTCTTGCTCTTTCAAAAATGTGTGGAGCTTCGAAATGCGCTCTTGAAACAACTTCTTCACCCTGCTTTCACCAAATATTCTATTGCGAGAATACCATTACTCCATCAAAAAAAGAAGAGTTCAATTGAAAAATCTACTTCGGATCGGACAACCTAAGGGTGGGGTGAAAACGAAAATGGAACAAATACTCGTCCATCAGGATGGCAAGCAGTTTGCCTTTCACATATCGGGAAAAGGCCAGCCGTTATTGTGTATCCATGCACCATGCATCGGCTCTATCAATTTTGTTTATCAACAAACACTCGCGGATACATATCAGCTCATTGTCCCTGATTTGCCCGGACATGGCGACAGTTCACCGATGGAGAAGCCCTTTTCCATTGGGGAGTTGGCAGAACAGCTCCATAAGCTAATCCCGTCACTCGGCATTGAACGTCCCTTTATTTTGGGGTACTCCCAAGGTGCTTCTATCGCCCTTGAATATTGTCTTCGCTATTCGGATGCTGTAAAAGGCGCCATACTCGTGAGCGGCTTTTCCGAAGTGAATGACCTGTATTTACATGGACGATTTTGGATGGGGCAGGCATTGTCGATGCTTCACGGAGTTCCTCTTCTTGCCCGCTCGATTGCTTCCTCACATGTAAATGACCCAGAAATGCGGGAAAAATGGACGGCGCACGCCTCCCAAACAGATCCCACGAGCCTGAAATACCTTTACGCTGCTGGACATCGTTATCAATGTACGGAGCGTCTGGGCAACATCCAGCTTCCGATTTTACTTGCCTATGGCGAACAAGATCAACGGATGCACCATTATGCGCAGATGCTTACCATGAAGTTGCCAACAGCAAAACTCGAGATGATCCCTAACGTGAAGCATCAGATCGTCACGAAAGCTGCTCCTGCTTTCAATCAGTTGTGCCGCACCTTTATGGAAGAAGGATAAATAAGAAAAGACAGAAGGTCGGATACCTACAGCCCCTTCTGTCTTTTTTTCCATTTTGACTAACTCTTCATCCGCGGGTCGAGTGCATCGCGCAAGCCGTCCCCGATTAAGTTAAAGCCGAGAACTGTCAGCATGATAGAGAGCCCCGGAAAAATAACAGTCCATGGTGCTTTTTGAATGTACTGACGTGAATCAGCGAGCATTTTTCCCCATTCCGGTTCTGGCGCCTGTGCTCCCAGTCCGAGAAAGCCAAGTGCCGCTGCTTCGATAATCGCTGTTGCGATCCCCATCGTCCCGGTCACAATGATTGGTGCGAGGCTGTTCGGCAAAATATGCTGCATGATAATCCGGGAATTTTTCATCCCGATTGCCCGTGCGGCCATGACGAATTCTTCTTCCTTCAAGCTCAATACGCGGGCGCGTACCAAGCGACCAAATGTCGGAATATTAATAATCGCAATCGCAATCAAGGCGTTTTGCAAGGAAGGACCCAAGATGGCAACGACAGCGATTGCCAACAGAATACTTGGAAAGGCAAGCATAATATCAAATAGACGCGAAATGATCGTATCGATCCATCTGCCATAGTATCCAGCCAAAAGACCGAGCATAGTCCCTGCGAGAACAGAGCCAATGACAGAGAACGTCCCTACCCACAAGGAAATTTGTGCCCCATAAATAACGCGACTAAATACATCGCGACCATTATAATCTGTTCCAAACCAATGCTCTTCGGAAGGTGGCTTGTTTTTCATCACGAGCTTACCTTCGTCGTACGGATACGGAGCAATCCATGGAGCTAAAACCGCCACAACAATGAAAAATAAAATAATCCCAAAGCCCACCAGCGCCAGCTTATTTTTTCGTAGCGTCCTCCATGCATCCTTCCAAGGAGAGACGACTTCTTCTTGCTTCACTTTTAAAGGTACTACCTGTGCTTGTGGTTGTAATTGTGGTTGTGCCATGTCTCTTCGTCCCTCCTTAGCGATATTTGATGCGTGGATCGATATAGGCGTACAGAAGGTCGACCAAGAGATTGATCAGGACGAAAATCGTCGCGATCACAAGGATACCGGATTGGATAACCGGATAGTCACGGTTTCCAATGGCAGTCACAATATAGCGACCGACGCCTGGCCATCCGAAGATCGTTTCTGTCAAAACGGCTCCACCCAGCAACAACCCTGTTTGCAAACCAATTACCGTCAAGACAGGGATCATCGCATTTTTCAGTGCATGCTTGTACACGACCCAAAACTGCGCCAGCCCTTTTGCTCGAGCGGTTCTGACGTAGTCGGCACGCATGACCTCCAGCATGCTCGAACGGGTAATGCGCGCAATAATCGCCATCGGGATCGTACCTAACGCGATACCTGGAAGGATCAAATGCTTGATGACTTCCCACAACTGATCCCAACTACCAGCGATCATCGTATCCAGTATATAAAAGTGCGTAATGGCCTCTACGGGATTACGCGAATCGTCGCGACCAACTGATGGCAGCCATTTCAGCTCTTGGGCAAACACCCACTGCTCCATCAAACCTAGCCAAAAAATTGGCATGGATACACCAATCAAGGCGATCAACATCGCACAGTAGTCAAACCAGGAGTTTTGCTTCCATGCAGAAAGAATCCCTGCATTTACACCGATAAACACCGCAATCAACATACTCACAATCGTAAGTTCAGTCGTCGCCGCCAAATAAGGCAGGATTTCATCTGAGATCGGTGCATTCGTTTGCAACGATTCCCCAAGATTTCCACTCAAAATATCTTTCATATAATCGAAATACTGTATGTACCAAGGATTATTCAAACCCAATGCCTCTCGTATGTCTGCAATCGCTTGTGGTGTTGCCTTTTCTCCCAAAATCGTCAAAGCCGGATCACCAGGGATGGCACGAATAATGGAAAAAACGATGATTGACATGCCCACTAAGACAGGAATGAGCATTAAAATTCTTCGAATGCTGTAAGCTAGCAATGCCATCTCCTCGCCTTCCTGCATAAAATAATCGCCAAATAATGAAAGAAGGGTAAGAAGAGGTATGCACTCCTCTTACCCTTTTACGATGAATCAGCTTACTTGAAGTCTACTTTTTCCAAACTTTCAGACCCTTTTGGATGCGGGTTGTAGTCTACAATATTCGCTTTTCCTGCCAATGCTGGTGTAGAGTGTGCAAGTGGAACCATCGGCACGTCTTTGAAGATGATCTCCTGTACTTGTTTGTACAGTTTTTCGCGCTCCGCTTGGTCTGGAGTGGACTGTGCTTTCATCATCAATTGATGTGCTTCTTCGTTTGCCCAGCGTGTATAGTTGTTGCTGCCGATGCTGTTTTTGTCGAGCAACACAGCTAGGAAGTTGTCAGGGTCGCCATTGTCACCTGTCCAACCAAGCATGAACATTTCTTGCTCACCCAAGCGAGTTTTTTCCAAATACGTTGCCCATTCCATCGTCACGATCTCAGCATCAATCCCGATTTTCTTCAGGTCTTGCTGGATTGCCTCTGCAATCTTCACACCTTCAGGCATGTATGGACGCGGTACTGGCATTGCCCAGAACTTGATTTTGAAACCGTTTGGATGTCCTGCTTCTGCAAGCAATTGTTTTGCTTTCTCGAGGTTGAACTCACGATCTTTAATATCGTTGTTATGTCCCCACATGGTCTTTGGCATTGGGTTGACTGCTGGTTCTCCAACGCCATCGAAGAAGGCCGTTACGATTTCAGGTTTGTTAATCGCGTAGGCAATTGCTTCACGAACTTTTGGATTGTCGAGTGGCTTCTTCTCTACGTTAAAGCCAATGTAACCAATGTTATTAGTAGGACGAAGGAATAGTTGCAGTTCTTTGTTGTCTTTTACTGCTGGGATATCATCTGTGTTCAGACCATCCATCAAATCGATCTCACCTGATGCCAAAGCAGTCAGACGCGCCGTATTTTCTGGAATGACCTTGAATACCAATTTATCCAATTTCGGGAACCCTTTGTTCCAGTAATCAGGGTTTTTCTCGAGAGTGATGGTGTCGTTACGTTTCCACTCAACGAATTTGAATGGTCCTGTACCAATTGGGTGCTCATTGAACTTTTTAACATCTTTTTTCAACGCTTCAGGCGAACCGATTGCAAAAGGAGACATAGCCAGGTTAGCAAGGAATGGAGCGAGTGGACGAGTCAGTGTGAATTTCACAGTCGTTGGATCTACTGCTTCTACGGATTTGATTACGTGATTCGCATCGCCTTTGTAGCCGCCAAACTGGCTAATGTAATACTCGAAGCCCTCTGGCGCATGCTGTGGATGGCTCTTATCGCTCCAGCGCTCAAAGTTGTATTTGACCGCCTCTGCATTGAAATCAGTACCGTCGTGGAACTTCACGCCAGATTTCAGTGTCAGCGTATAAACAAGACCATCAGGAGATACTTCCCACTTGTCAGCCAACGATGGAGCGAGCTCTGTAGAGCCATCAGCGAAACCGACCAAAGTATCCATGATGTTCTCAGTTACTTTGAAGGTCTCACCATCTGTTTGAGTGATTGGGTCAAGCCCCTTTGTGTCTGCACCGCGACCGACGATTAATTGCTTCGGTCCAGTTTTTGAAGGCTCAGTTGCAGGTGCCGGAGTTTCTGTCTTTGGTTGTTCTGCCGGCGCTTGTGTCGTTGGAGTGCTAGAGCATCCAGCAATTAGCATGGCCAGCGCCACTAGGCTAGTCATGGTTGCGGAGAGAACTCTCTTCTTCATGAAAACATCCCCCTTTTTCTAATAATGTTCGCATGTTCCTTTTTGGTAGATGGTCGATACAATACCTATTGCTTTGCATCCCCCCTTTACAAGACTTCCTATTCGGCAGTCAGACTCCCTTTTGTCGATTAGGACTTGTATAAGTGACAAGCAACAAAGTGTCCGTCGCCTGCATCCATAAATTCTGGTCGCACAGTACGGCACTCCTCTGTTACATGGGGACACCTCGTATGGAATGTACAGCCACTTGGAGGTTTTGCAGGGCTCGGCACATCTCCCTGGAGGATGACTCTTTCTCGTACCGCATCAGGGTCTGGCGAAGGTACCGCCGACAGCAATGCTTTCGTATACGGATGAAGCGGATTGGAATACAATTGGCTACTCGTCGTCAGCTCGACAATTCTTCCAAGGTACATCACACCTACCCGATCACTGATGTGACGCACTACACTCAAATCATGGGCAATGAACAAGTATGTAAGGCCGAATTCGCGTTGCAAATCCTGCATGAGATTGAGCACCTGCGACTGAATGGACACGTCCAGTGCAGACACAGGCTCATCCGCAACGATCAATTTGGGCTTGAGCATCAGCGCTCTCGCAATGCCGATCCGCTGCCTCTGTCCTCCGCTGAATTGATGCGGATAGCGGCTCGCGTGATAGCTGCTCAGACCAACGATCTCCAGCATTTCCTGCACGCGCTTTTTTCGCTCTGCCGAAGAACCTAATCCATGTACAATCAAAGGTTCTTCCAAAATCTTCTCAATATTATGTCTAGGGTTGAGTGAAGCAAACGGGTCCTGAAAGACAATTTGCATGTCACGTCTCATCTTTCTCATCGCATCTGTGGAAAGCGACATGACATTGGTCCCGTCAAAGGTGATTTCACCGGAGGTCGGTTCAATCAGTCGCAGCAAGGAACGTCCTGTCGTAGACTTTCCACAGCCGCTCTCACCTACCAGCCCTAAAGTTTCTCCACTCTTAACGGTAAACGATACATCATCTACCGCCTTTACTACACCTACTTCCCCTCCAAGAACACCGCCTGTGATTGGGTAGTATTTTTTCAAATTTTTTACGATCAGAAGATCTTCTGCCACCTGCATGCTCCTCTCGGGTTATTCGGTCAGCCAGCAGCGGGAAAGGTGATTGTCCCCTACTACTTTTAATTCTGGCATCTCACTGCGGCATCGGTCCGATACTTTATCGCATCTAGGTGCAAAACGGCATCCGACAGTAAGCGAACCCGGAATCGGGACGTTGCCTGGAATCGAATAGAGACGCTCCTGTGATCCTTCCAGCTTCGGCAACGAATTCAACAAGCCGATCGTATAAGGATGCTTCGGATTTTTTAAGATCGTACGAACATCGCCTTGTTCAATCACGTTTCCTGCGTACATCACCACGACGCGGTGACACATTTCCGCAACGACCCCAAGATCGTGGGTAATGAGGAGAATTGCTGTGTCTGCTTCCCGGTTGAGTTGGCGCATCAGGTCCAAAATCTGCGCTTGAATCGTCACGTCGAGCGCAGTAGTAGGCTCGTCTGCAATCAAAAGCTCTGGATTGCAAGCCATTGCCATCGCAATCATGACACGCTGCCGCATGCCCCCGGAAAGCTGGTGCGGGTATTCATCAACGATGGCTTCCGCTCGAGGAATTCCGACTTTTTTCAACATCTCAATGGCACGCGCTCTTGCGTCCTTTTTGCTCGCCTTCGTATGTAATCGGACTGATTCTCCTATCTGGTCTCCAATCGTAAACACCGGATTTAACGACGTCATTGGCTCCTGAAAGATCATCGCAATTTCATTTCCGCGGATGTCTCTCATTCGCTTTTCGTCGACAGATACGAGGTCCTCCCCCTTGAATTTAATCGAGCCTCCCACGATTCTCCCTGGGGGATTGGGTACTAACTTCATAACGGAAAGGGAGGTAACGCTCTTTCCGCAGCCGGATTCACCTACAATACCGACTACTTCTCCTTTTTGTACCGTGATCGTCACGCCATCAACGGCAGGGATTTGGCCGCGGTCCGTGAAAAAGTGCGTTTGCAGGTTTTCAATTTGTAGGACAGGATGTGACACGTGGCTCACCTCTCTCACCGATATATACTTCCAAAATAGACCTATCAGTAGACATTATGACATTTATTCAATTTTTTCGCAACACAATAAATTCAAACTATTTCCTCTTCGCTGATTAAAAAGAATATTTGACTTGCGTTTGAAAATTATGTAAAAGAATTTTATGATAGCCCTTTCATTGTTGATGTAGCCTCACTTGCACTGTTTAAGCAGATCGAATGAAGCATCTGCGGTCGCATGCAAAAGACCCGTCTGTACGGGTCTTTTGTCACTGGGGCTTTCTGCACCCCTTCTTTTTGCGCATAAACCATTTTCACGGTTCAAAAAAACTCCCAACCCAATCGACAAAACTCTGCGCCCCACTTTTAATGCTCCCACCCAAAGTCAAACCGATCCGACTGACGTAGTTGACCATTTCCTTCGGGTTGGCGGTCTGAACCTGCTTGCCCATTACCGCGATCTCCACTTGCCCTTGATCCACTTTTTTGATGGAAAAGGTTTGAGCCTGCCCCTCAGGCACTCCACTCACCTTGGATATTCCACGCTCAGCCGTTTGCAATCCCAAAACTACCCCGACCAGCAAGATGATTAACAGTCCAGTCAGCTTCATCGTCACGTTCATGCCCGTCACCTCTTTGCAGGCTCGTCAGAAACTGTTTTGCCTACTTTTTCAGCTTGCTGATAATAGGCTGCGAAAACATCAGCCAATGCTTCTGCCGTATTTATGCTTTCCTGCACGCTGTTTTCCGTACCACCTATTTCTATTAACAGACTTCCCGGGGAGAGGGACTGATTATACTCGCCATGATCCGTTTTTGCGCCTTTTTCCATCACGCCACGCGAAAGCTCTGGGTACATTTTTTCCATCAACTCATGAAGCTCCGTTGCAAACGCCTCATTTTTCTCGTAGCTTTTGTTTCTTTTCCCGATGACGAACAATACTCTTCCATACGTTTTTCCTTTGATCGTGACGGTCGTACGCTCTCGTGGCGCTGTGTCTCGATGCAGATCGAAAAAGTAGAACAGTTCCTTGTTTTTCTCCGTTGCGGATTTGACTACTTGCAAAGATTCCGCGTAAGAGAAGGAGTAGTGCATTTTTTTGTTCAACAGCTGCTGATAGATGTCGTCGGTACTCACGTCCGAACCAATTCCTCTGTCATTCAACGCTTCTGATAAATGCTTGCTGATTAACGATATATTTCTCGAAGGATGATCGACGGAGGTTCCCACTGGCTTCGTCTCACTAAACCACGATTCCCGATTGTGCGAGTTGTAGACGTAAACGATTTTTTTGCCGTCCGTGATTGAATTGGGCACAGGAACTGGCTTTGTTTCGCCTGGCTTCGTGGTATCCTCCGGCTTTGGCTCTACGATCGGAACTACTTGCGATTGATCCGCTACCTGTCTCGGATGGGCGGGGTACTCCAAATAAAAATCTGCGAGAGAAGCTCCTTTTCCCTGTACGACAAACCTGGCATCCTCTGTCGTCACCATCCCAGGGAGCTCCCTGCCTAGTAAGCTACGCAAGTCTCCTGGCTGTATATTGGTTGCCAAGCGAAAGAGAAAACCCGTTACGCTATTCGTGCGATCATCAGCCTGTGCTTGCACCGTTTCGGACAAAACCGGAATTTCCTGCCCCATCCACCCCAAAATCGCCAGACTGGAAATATGAGAAGCGGCCTGTTGAATGGCGGAGGAAGAAATTGCGATTCGGTTCCCGCCGAGCGAAAGCACTCCTGTCATGACGAACAGGAAGGCGGTTATAAATGAAAGAACAACGAATTGGCGTTGAATGAGGGTCGCCATCTGTCTCACTCCTCTAGCTGAGCATGGTTGCACGTCGGGAGAACTTCCCCTCGTGCTTGTCTATGCTTTAGCTTATGAGGCTCATAGAGACGATAGAACCCTTTTCTAGCTTTTCTCTCTCACTCTAGCTTTTTACAACTTAGTGGGTATATGAGCCGCTATTTTCTTCATTCACTGCACTGTGTAAAGCGCGATTCAGACCTGTTGCGATCACATTCGCCACACCCTCAATAAATTCATCCACTTCTTTTGGGGTGACGACCAGATCTTGTCCAAGCGGTCGGAGGACCTCATGAATCAGTTGCCGTTTCTCTTCTTCCGGCAGTGAACCTACCAATCCCATAAATGTCTTACGGGATTCCATGTCGGGTAAGTCCTCTTCCGTATACGGTTCTTTACGCTCCGGCAGCGTACTCAATGCCAGTTTGTTAAACGCCCGCTTGCTCTCCACCATCGATTGTCCAAAATGCCCCATCAAGTACGTAATCGCATCATTTACAATCGTGGAGGCAAAAACGACCGTAGGGACTCCTATCGCAATCACAGGTACACCAAGTGTCGCCTGATCAATCGCTTTGCGCTTGTTTCCGACTCCTGAACCGGGATGAATCCCTGTATCCGATATTTGAATCGTCGTGTTGACCCGATGCAGAGCACGGGACGCAAGAGCATCGATACAGATGACAAAATCGGGTTTGCTTTTTTCCACGACACCAAAAATAATCTCACTCGTTTCTATACCCGTAATCCCAAGGACACCCGGTGATAGCGCACTGACTTCCCGATACCCTTCTCCAACGGTTTCAGGCGCCAGTGTGTACAGATGGCGGGTAATCAACAAATTTTCCACAACCATCGGTCCCAGCGCATCCGGGGTCACATTCCAGTTGCCGAGACCAACGACGAGAGCCTTTTTGTCCTCAGTGATTCCTAGTTGTTTGAGAAACATGGCAAATTCGACGGAGAATCGCTTGGCCACCTGCTCCTCGATCGAGGTATCATTATCCCGCAGCTTTGGCACTTCAATCGTAAGGTAATGCCCCGGAAGCTTGCCGATTTCCTTCCCCGCTTCCTCTGTTTCCACATGTAATCTCGTTACTTTCACATTGGGCTCGCTGTCGTCAGCTTGCAGCCAAATCCCCTCAATATCGCTCTGGTTTTGTTGCTGGGCAAGCTCGTGGGCCTCCACTGCAAGATCCGTACGAATGGAATAACCAGACAAATCAATGTTATGTGCCATGTTCATCAGCTCCTTTGATCCGAAGTGAAAAAAGTACTGACCATTTTGTTCCTGCTACTAGCTTGCTTGAATCCTTCATTTTTATTCCGAATCCTTTCTTGCAAATGGGTTCGCCCCATGCTAGAATTACTTTGTTGTATGACTGTATGTCTATGGTCGTCTAAGGAGGTGACACACATGCCAAATATTAAATCCGCGATTAAACGCACCAAAACAATCGAAAAGCGTCGCGCACACCGTGCTTCTCAAAAGTCTGATCTGCGTACTTCCATCAAGAGCTTTGAGAAAGCTGTCGCTGCTTCCGATGTAGCATTGGCGAAATCTACTCTTCTGGTGGCTGTGAAAAAGCTGGACAAGGCCGCTTCGAAAGGTCTCATTCATAAAAACGCAGCAAACCGTCAAAAGTCTCGTTTGATGAAAAAGCTTAACGTTCTGAGCGCTCCTGTAGCGTAAGAGACCAAGCGCAAAAAAACCCCGTGAACATTTTGTTCTAGGGGTTTTTTTACTGTAATAAATGTCATGACCGATTTGTTCGTTCGTCGTGTGCACGTGCAATGAATAATTCGAGGGCGAGACGCTTGTCCACTTGCCCTGACTTCATCCGAAAATCTTCTTCCGCCAGAATGCCCAGCAGTTTTTTCAACGACTCCTCAGAAAAATGACGCGCTTGCTCCATTGCTTTTTTCACCGCATAAGGATGCATTTTTATCATACCTGCCATCTGTTGCTGTAAATAACCACGCGGTGCCAATTGCTTGACATGCAGCAGCATGCGGAACTGCCTCGCTAAGAGAGCCAGCAGCTTGATCGGCTCCTCTCCTGTTTTCATGCAGTCGTACATCATCCTAAGCGCCTTATCCAATCTCCCCGAAGCGACCTGTTCAATCAGCGCGAATACATCCTGTTCCAGCGTACGTGCTCCGAGCAGCTCAATGACGTCGTCCGTGATGCTTTCACCCACTCCGACAAACAGTGCCATCTTTTCGATTTCCTTGTCCAGAAGACGCAGCTCGGCTCCTACTCGCTCCACAAGCTTCATGGCTTGCTGACGATCGATTTTCGCCTGGTATTTACCCGCATGCCGCTCTACCCAGCCGTACAAATCTCCGTCTTTTAACAACGGAAAAGGGATCACTTTCGCTTTTTGCTGCAGTGTTTTGACCAGCTTTTTTCGTTCATCGAGCTTGTCAGCTTCTGTATGTAGAATAAGTGTGGTGTAAGGAGGCGGATTTTGCAAATAATCGAGCAGAGCATCTGGGTCACTTTCTACCTTAGTCGAAGGCTTACTTCCTGTTAAAAAGTAGGCTTGTCTGGCAATCACCAATCGATGCTCGCCCATAAACGGCAAGGTTTCCGCATCCTGCAGAATTTCACTCAATCCTGTTTCGGTACAATCATACACACTCATATTCAAATCCATAAATTCTGGATCAATCATTTCTTTACGAGCCAACGCCAAAAAATCTTCGGCCAGAAAAGACTCCGGACCGTATAAAACGTAGATCGGCGAGAATTGTTTTTGCCGTATTTCGCGAATAGCCGATAGGAGTGGCATACGTTTCTCCCCTTTCCTTCTTCTTACCTGCGTTATTATAGCACATGTTGATCAGAGCAAAGCGAAAAAAAACCGCCACCAGTGAATCAGTAGCGGTTTTTTCATCCGTTGGCACCTCTATGTAAACGTTTAGGGAAAAGCCCCGGGATTCCTCTTCCCCAAACGGTAAGCAGGGGGTGCTTGATAATGTACTATACGCAAAATCCCCGCAAGCGGTGCCGGTCCATACGCGGAAAAATGTTAGTCATTATCTTTATTTTTTTTCTTCTCTTTATTTTTCCCCTTGTCTTTCTCCTCTTGCTTGCCCCCGCCGTCATCCTTATCGTCATTAGCAGGTTCTTTGTCTTCTCTGTCCGGATTCTCGTCCAGTCCGATCGGCCATCCCGTTGGTTGATCCTCTGTCATTACTGGCGTTGGAGGTACAGCTTTCTTTGGTGGCGGTGTCGGATTCGTTTTCTTCGGTGGCGGTGTTTGCTTTTGAACGTTCTTTGCCGGTGGCTTTTTACTCTTCGTCTGAGTAGCCGCTCCAGTAGACTTTTTGGTCTTGTCCTCTTCCTCTTTTGGATTCGATGATATTGGATTATTGCTTGGAGGAGTAGGATCGTCTGGAATTTTTGTTTGTTCCACGACCGCTGGCGTCATGTCCGTTCCGTTCTGGAACGAATCGACTTCATGCTTCTTACCATCACCGCCCGAAAACAGCATGCCAACCAATAAGCTGGCAGCGACGGCCGTACTACCAAGACTGGCCATCCACACTTTCATCCGCTTCCACTTTTTTGATTCCGGCAGCGAAGACGTCTCGCGCTTAACTTCCAGAGTGGGCAGGATATCCTCGTTCACCGTAGATTTCACCGCAACAGGCTTTGCAGCGGCTGATTCCAGCTTGGGCAGGATAGAATCTACGATGCTGAACGGAGGTACGACAGGGGGCAGATGTTCTAATTGTTGTGACACATCTTTCAAACGGTTGTACATAAGCTGCAGTTCAGCATCTTTTCGAATCAAACGCTGGAGCAATTGCTGCTCTGACTCCAACAGATCTCCATCCAGATCCCGCTGCATGAGTTCAAAAATCTCTTCGTTGGTCATCAACCGATCCCCCCTTTCTGGTAGTCGTACAACAGCTCCTGTAACTGTTGCCTAGCCCGAAATAAATACGACTTTACCGTGTTAAGCGGCAAATCTAGTGCCTCCGCTATTTCTTGATAGGACAAATCCTCTAGATAGCGGAGTACTACAACCATCCGATATTGCTTTGGCAATCTTCCGATGGCTTCCTGGATGTCATTCGACAGCCCGGTGAGAAGGATTTCTTCTTCTACGTTGTTACGATCAGGAATGATCAACTCGTGCTCGTCAATTGAGACCGTTTCCTTCTTCGCGCGAAATTTATCCATACAGACGTTGCTAACGATGCGTTGTACCCAGGTAGAGAACTTTGCTTTTTCCTGATAGGTGTCCAACTTTCGATAAATTCGAATGAGGACTTCCTGGGACGCATCAAGCGCGTCTTGTTCGTTCCCTAGAATGTAATAAGCGCTTCGGTAAACGGAGGTCTCAATAGATCGAAGCAGTTCGACTAGCGCGTCATGATCCCCGGATTGCGCCATCCTGATCAGCTCTGCTTCTTGCATATTCTCTTCTCCCCCCTACAGACGGTTCGCTCATTGAAAAAGTTGCAAACAGATTATGTATCCAATATTTGGGTCTGCCAATATAATCCCGCAGGTGTAATCACCAGCGTAATCGCTCCATGAGCATCAGTCCTGTACACGGCGGAACCCGATTTCTTTAAGCGATGTAGTACTTCGGACGCTGGATGCCCGTACCGATTTTTCACCCCGGCAGAGATGACAGCAGCGTTTGGTGCTGTGACTGCAAGGAGCTCTTCGGTGCTCGAGGTATTGCTTCCATGATGGGCTACTTTCAAAACATCCACAGAAGTCAAACCGTTTTGAACAAGCTGACTTTCCCCATCCTTTTCAATGTCACCCGTAAACAATACAGTCTTGTTGAAAGCAGTCAGCTGGAGTACAACGGATGCATCATTTCCTGAGAAGGTTGAATCACCCGGATGCAGCCACTTCCACTCGATTCCCGGCCCATCTGACCAAGATTGACCCGGGAGCCCTGTTACAATCGGAACTCCTTCTTGTTGAAAACGCTGGACAATCTCGCCCTCTAATTTGGAAGGTGTCGTCCCATTCACCAATACCTCTCCAAAAGAAAAATGAGGAATGAGCGATTTTACTCCCCCGATGTGATCCAGATCGCCATGCGTCATGACGACGCGGTCGATTTTCTCGATTCCTCTGGCCATCAGAAACGGCAGAACGACGTCTTTCCCCACCTCAAATGGGTCACGCTTTTCCATCCATGGTTCAGCAGCTGGGAACCGCATTGTCCCACCCGCATCCATTAAGTATACCTTCTGATCACCAATTTCGACAACGATGGAATCCCCTTGTCCGACATCAAGGAAGGTAATTCGCACTTCTTCGACTCCTGAAAACGGCTGTCTAGCTGCTACAATGAACAAGAGAAATATAACGAAAGAAAGCATTATATCACGCTTTCGATGATAGCCCAACCTCCATGAAATGGGCAGAACTACTAAAAAGCAGGTATACAAAACAAGCCACCACCACGAAGGATGCGGCCAATATGTGAAAGGGAGCCTCATTTTTTCAATAGCAAACAACGGGAGATGAATCCATTTCAGCATAGCCGTCGATATCCAAACAGGGATCACGGCCAAAAACGGGTGGACGAAGTCGAGGACAACCGCGATATACCCGAACGGTAGTGCTATAGCCGAGAGAATCGGAGTCACTACCAAATTGACCAGCCAAGACACAGGTGAAAACAAATGAAAATGGTAGATGAGAAACGGAAAAGAAACGAGCTGGGCTGACAAAGTAACCGCCACAAGTGTACGAATCCAAACGGGTACCCGCACAAACACATGCAAGCTGTATGGCACAAAAATAATCAGACCAAGTGTCACCGCAAAGGAAAGCTGAAAACCGACATGCCACAGCTGATAAGGATTCACTACCAGCATCAGAATGAGGGCACCTGCCCAGACGTCCTTGCCGTCCAACCTCTTTCCTAATACTTGACAGAGAAGACCCACACTCCCCATCAGTCCAGATCGGATCGCGGACGCGCTGGCTCCCACCAGAAGCACATACCCGATCAAAAACAAAATCGTTACGACAAATGCGAGTCTGCGTCTGATTCCAATCCGTTCCAAACACCACATAAACATGGAGCTAACCAATGTTACATGCAAACCGGAAATCGCGAGGATATGACTTAAGCCCAAATTCGAATACATCGCCGCAAGCTCAGGGTTCACCTCTTGTCCAAGACCAAGCAGCAGCGACTTCATGTAACCCGCTGTTTCTGAATCTGTAAATAATGCTTCAATTCGCTTGGCACCAGAGTCCTGCCATTCTTGAAAGCTCGCCGACACGGAAAAAGCAGGTCTCCTATCAATCGCTTGATAACTTGTTTCCCCCGTAACATGGACACCTTGCCAATACAAATAGCTGGCATAGTCGAAGGCATGAGGATTACGCGCAGTTGCTGGTAAGGATAATCGGATCGGAGCCACGATAACACTGCCATGTCTCCAATGCTCTATTTGTGCTGCTTCCTGGAAAGAAGCAAGCTTCACACGAAGCGCGATTTTTTCCAGAGACCAATGCTCGTTCTGATCAGGCTGATCTTCACCCCAGGATGTTATCGTAACAAAAAATCGTGCTACATCCCCATCCCGTCTCACAGGTGAATCAATGACACCCTCTATCCAGATGCTCTGCTCCCTTTCTGCCATTGGTTTCACTTCACTGCTGTGGAGAGTCACGTACCCATAAAAAAAGAGACCTGCTAGAATAGTAATCAGTGAGTAGCATGCAACGAATTTGCGGTATGGTAACGGGATACATGCAACGAATACCCCTGATGCGCCTGCAGCCAACAGCAGCCAAGCAGGATGCAAATAGGCGGACAGAATGATGCCGATCATCATCGCTAGGCTTGCTATCCATACTGACAATGCAATTCCCCCGTCCTGTTCTTTCATGAACTGTTTTGTCGAACGATTCATGGTCTCCTAAGGGAGTATATCTAACCGAATGGGGACAAAAATAGAAAAGAAGAAAGGCTAATTCCCTTGTAGAATCAGCGTTTTCGAGGTCAATTACTGGCACTCATAAGAGATTGCGCTGATGGTCGATACATGATAGAGTTAGCAGGAGCAATCCAGTGAGAGGAAGAGTCATTTCTTATGTGCGGAATCGTATCACTCTATAACAAGCGGCAAAAGCCTGTTCAACAAGAAGCGATTAGTGCAATGACGGGTGTCATCCTGCACCGTGGTCCAGATGACGATGGTTTTCACCTTGAAGACAACATCGCCCTGGGCTTTCGTCGTTTAAGCATCATTGACGTGGAAGGCGGACATCAACCGCTGTTTAACGAAACACGTGACATCTGGATTATTGGTAACGGTGAAATCTACAATTACAAAGAGTTACAGCAATGGTTAAAGGACATCGGTCACGTTTTCCATACCGATTCTGATATTGAAACCATCCTCCACCTTTATGAAGAGGTAGGAACAGATGCACCTAAGCATTTGCGCGGGATGTTTGGCTTTACGATTTACGACTCCCGTAAAAAACGTCTGTTTGGGGCACGCGACCATTTTGGAATCAAGCCTCTCTACTATGTCGAGACGAATGATTCGATCGGGGTTGCCAGTGAGATTAAAAGCTTGCTGGAGCTGCCAGGATTCACCCGTGAAGTGAATCCAACCGCTTTTTATCACTATTTGACGTTCCAATATGTACCTGATCCTGACACGATGTTTGCTGGCATTTACCGTATACCGCCTGCGCACTCGTTCGTGATTGAAAACGACCAGATCAAACTGGAAAGATACTGGGATGTAGAATTCAAGCCTGATGAAAGCAAGCCGTTCTCTTATTTCGTTGAGGGTACGCGCAGTGTCATGCTCGAATCTGTCGACAAACACCGGATTAGCGAAGTTTCTCGTGGAGCCTTCTTGTCTAGTGGTGTTGACTCTAGCAGTATCGTTGGAATGCTGCGTACATTTGAGTCAGTCAAATCTTTTTCTGTCGGTTCAGATATTCCTGGTTACAGCGAGCTCGATTATGCGAAGCGAACCGCCGGGTATTTGGGATCGGAGCATTTCGAACGCGTGATAAACGCCAAGCAGTACATGGATGAATTGCCACGACTTATCTGGCATCAGGACGAACCGGTAGCGGACCCATCTGCCATCCTGCTCTATTTTGTAGCGCAGATGGCGAGTGAACACGTAACCGTCGTATTGTCTGGTGAAGGTGCAGATGAATTTTTTGGCGGATACAATATTTATAGAGAGCCTCATTCTCTCAAAATGTTTTCCGGGATGCCTGGCTGGATGCGCCAATCCATCGGATACATGGCAGAACGCCTTCCCGATCAGGTAAAAGGGAAAAACTTCCTCATCCGGGGATCAAAAACGGTTGAGCAACGCTTCTTCGGAAACGCACTGATTTTCAGCGAAGAGATGAAAAAGCGTGTCGTCATGGAAGATATCACCCGTTCGGAATCGTATGTATCTCCTTTCACCATCACAGAAGAGATTTACAAACGCGCCTCCGAATATGACGATGTGACCAAGATGCAATACTTGGACATTCACACTTGGCTCAGAGGCAACATTTTGATGAAGGCCGACAAGATGACGATGGCCAATTCTTTGGAGTTGCGAGTGCCTTTCATTGATCTGAAGGTATTCGAATTCGCCGCTACCATTCCAACGAAGTACAAAATTGCCAACGGTACGACCAAGCACGTGCTTCGTGAAGCGATGAAAGACTTCTTACCACCTGAAATCCAAACGAGAAAGAAGCTGGGCTTCCCTGTTCCGACTCGTCATTGGCTCAAAAACGAATTTTACAAATGGGCAAAAGAGATCATTTTCGAATCCAAGGTGGATAATTTGATCAATAAGGCCTATGTGCTGTACATGCTCGATGAACACCGCGAAGGAAATGCGGATTACAGTCGCAAAATCTGGACGATCCTGGTCTTCATGCTGTGGCATCAAATCTTCATTGAGCAGAAGCACAATTTCGAGCCTTATGTCAGCCCGAATGTAGACCTTCGCCGCAAAAAAAATTCGCTGCTGCATATCGGCTAACAGCGAAAACACAATAAATAGATTTGCAGACCCTCTCTTACTTTTCGTAGCATCGTTGATAGAGAACAAGTTCACTCTATGAACGTATCGCTATGTGAAGGACGGGAGGGTTTTTGTTATGGTGCTGGAATGGTGGGAGCGTTATCGTCGTATCATCTTGCTGACTGCGGCCGTTCTGGTTGTCGGTAGTAGCTATTGGATCTATCAACGCGACCAATCGCATAAGACTGACGAACTACCGTTACATTCTCCTGCTTATGTAGCATCGAATCTTGAAACAAAAGAACTAACAGATAATTCAGCAACTACTCAACCTGCCAAATCTGAAAAAGCGACACTGGAAAAAGATAAAGATCAGCAACCACCGCCCCCTCCTCTCTATGTCGATGTAAAAGGGCAGGTGAAAAATCCCGGTTTATATCAATTCGAACCAGGTACGCGAGTCGCAAATGCCATCGAAAAAGCAGGAGGAGCACTGCCTAATGCTGACCTTGTCCAGATCAACTTGGCAGCGCCGCTCACAGATGGAGCTGCTCTTGTCATCCCAGCTAAAGGGGCCACCGCGCCAGTCTCCGCATCCATTGGCCTTGTACAATCTGCTACCAGCAGATCCACCACTGGTGCCTCCTCAGCCATTAATCTCAACACGGCAACTGTCGAAGAGCTAATGAGCCTTCCTGGGATTGGAGAAGCGCGTGCCAAGGCAATCGTGGATTACCGGTCAAAACAAGGAACATTTCGTTCAGCAGATGACCTGAAACAGATTGAAGGAATTGGCGAGAAGATGTTTGCACGGATAAAGGATCGGCTGGTGGTACAATGAGTGCTCAGCATACGGTCATGATCATAGACACTCCTACATAGAATGGGAAAAGAATATCGGAGGGAGGTATGCCCATGAATAGAATTGGGTTCATTGGTACGGGCAGCATGGGCAGTATCTTGATTGAATCATTGCTGTCAGCCAAGGCGCTGGCTCCTGGTCATGTCATTATCAGCAACAGAACCCTTTCGAAGGCGCAGCAACTGGCAGAAAAATATCCCGGGCTCATTGTCGCGCACAGCAATGCCGATTTAGTCAAAGAGGCTACAACGATTGTGCTGTGCGTCAAGCCACTGGAATATAGCGTGATGCTCGAACAAATTGCTCCTGCCTTAACGCCAGACCACCTATTAATTACGATCACCAGTCCGATCAAGCTTGCGGATTTGGAGTCTCAAGTTCCATGTGCGGTTGCCAGAGTCGTTCCTTCTATAACAAATGCTGTAATGAGTGGTGTCAGCTTATGTGAATTTGGATCACGAATCCATGAGGAACAACGTCATTTTATACGAAGTCTGTTTGCTCACATTAGCTCCCCTATTGAGATTTCGGAGCCATTTTTACGAATTACTTCTGACATTGTCAGTTGTGGACCAGCGTTTATCAGCTATATTTTGCAACAAATGATTCAAGAAGCGGTTGAAGAAACGGGCATTTCCGAAGAAGCTGCTACCTACATGACCACGCAAATGCTAATTGGGATCGCAGATCTTTTACGCGAAGAAGCGTTCACCCTTCCTACTCTGCAAAAGAGGGTCTGCGTGCCCGGTGGAATTACTGGGGAAGGTCTGATTCCTTTGCAAGACGGTATTCCCGGTCTTTTCACCCAAGTATTTCGTCGTACACAAGCAAAGTTTGCCGAGGACCAGGAACTCGTTGCACAAAATTTGAGCAATCAGCCGCATTAGCGCAAGACGAAAAAGCATTGATTTACGAAAAAAGGAGTGGATACCTGTCACTCACAGGCTCCACTCCTCTTCTTATTTCTTCCCGTCCTTTTCTTAACGAACGACGATATTCACCAGTTTGCCTGGGACAGCGATGACTTTGACGATCGTTTTTCCTTCGATCATTTCTTTAATCATCTCGTTGTTTTTCGCCATCTCTTCCATCTGTTCTTTGGTCGAATCAGAAGCGATGAGCAGCTTCTCTTTGTTTTTGCCGTTAATTTGCAGAACGATTTCTACCTCGTCTTCAACCAGCTTCGCTTCGTCATACGTAGGCCATGCTTCGTATGCCAAGCTCTCGCTGTGGCCCAGTTTATCCCACAGCTCTTCACCCAAGTGCGGAGCGATTGGAGACAGCATTTTCACAAAGTCCTCCATGAATTTCTTCGGCAGAACTTCTGCTTTGTACGCTTCGTTTACGAATACCATCAACTGAGAGATACCTGTATTGAAACGCAGGCCTTCGTAGTCTTCTGTTACTTTTTTCACTGTTTGGTGGTAAACGCGCTCCATGCTAGCCACGTTGGAGGTTTCCACGATTTTTTCGTTCAACTCACCGTTGTCACCCACAAACAGACGATATACGCGATCCAGGAAGCGGCGTGAGCCATCCAAGCCTTTTGTCGACCAAGCGATCGAAGCATCCAGTGGTCCCATGAACATTTCGTACATGCGCAGTGTGTCGGCACCATGGCTGTCGATGATATCGTCTGGGTTTACGACGTTGCCTTTGGACTTACTCATTTTCTCGTTGTTTTCACCCAGGATCATCCCTTGGTTAAACAGCTTTTGGAATGGTTCCTTCGTTGGTACAACACCGATATCGTACAGGAACTTGTGCCAGAAGCGAGCGTAGAGCAAGTGCAGTACCGCATGCTCGGCACCACCAATGTAAATGTCGATTGGCAGCCATTCTTTCAGTTTGTCAGGATCAGCCATTGCCTTGTCATTATGCGGATCGATGAAACGCAGGAAGTACCAGCAGCTACCCGCCCATTGCGGCATCGTGTTTGTCTCACGGCGTGCTTTCATACCTGTTTCCGGATCGACAGTGTTTACCCACTCCGTGATGTTTGCCAATGGCGATTCACCTGTACCGGATGGTTTGATTTCTGTTGTTTTTGGCAATACGATTGGCAGTTCGGATTCTGGAACGACTTTCATCGTGCCGTCTTCCAGATGGAGAATCGGAATTGGCTCACCCCAGTAGCGTTGACGGCTGAACAACCAGTCGCGCAGACGGAATGTTACTTTACGATTTCCTTTGCCTTCCTTCTCCAGCCACTCGATCATTTTGGTGATCGCTTGTTCTTTGTTCAAGCCATCGAGCATGCCGGAGTTGATGTGCTCTCCGTCGCCTGTATACGCTTCTTTGGAGATATCTCCGCCAGCGATTACTTGCTTGATTGGCAGATCGAATGTTTTCGCGAATTCATAGTCGCGTTCATCATGCGCTGGAACCGCCATGATGGAGCCTGTTCCGTAGCTGATCAGCACGTAATCTGCAATCCAGATTGGCAGACGCTCGCCATTAACCGGGTTGATCGCATACGCTCCGGTAAATACTCCTGTCTTTTCTTTCGCCAGATCGGTACGCTCCAGATCGCTTTTACGTTTTGCCTGCTCCAGGTACGCTTCCACTGCTTCTTTTTGAGCTGGTACGGTAATTTGCTCAACCAGCTTGTGCTCAGGAGCCAATACCGCATAAGTTGCTCCGTAGAGAGTGTCTGGACGAGTCGTAAAGACGGTAAAGGATTCGTCATGACCTTCGATACCAAAGGTTACTTCTGCCCCTTCAGAACGACCGATCCAGTTGCGTTGCATTTCCTTGATGCTCTCTGGCCAATCTAGTTCATCCAGGTCAGCCAAGAGTCTTTCCGCATACGCAGTAATTTTCAAGACCCATTGCTTCATTGGGCGGCGTTCTACTGGGTGTCCGCCACGCTCACTTTTTCCGTCAATGACTTCTTCGTTCGCCAAAACCGTTCCCAAAGCAGGGCACCAGTTTACAGCTACCTCGTCAATGTAAGCCAAGCCGTGTTCATACAGCTTTGTAAAAATCCATTGTGTCCACTTGTAGTAATTCGGATCGGTCGTATTAATTTCGCGATCCCAGTCGTAGGAAAATCCGAGCGACTTAATTTGGCGACGGAAGGTGTTGATATTGTGCTCGGTGAATTCCGCCGGATCGTTTCCTGTATCGAGCGCGTATTGCTCTGCTGGCAAACCAAACGCATCCCAGCCCATTGGATGGAGAACGTTATATCCTTGCATCCGCTTCATGCGGGACAAAATATCAGTAGCCGTATAGCCCTCCGGATGTCCTACGTGCAGGCCAGCTCCAGATGGATACGGGAACATGTCGAGTGCGTAAAACTTTTTCTTGCCTTCATCCTCGGAGGTTTTGAAGGTCTTGTTCTGCTCCCAATATTGCTGCCACTTCTTTTCGACATTTTGATGACTGAATACCATGGTAAAGCACTCCCATCTTGAAATAGGTGAAAAAACAAAGAAAACCCCTCATCCCAAATCGCTCTTGCGAAAGGGACGAGAGGTTATTTAACATTCCCGCGGTACCACCCAGATTGGCAAATGACATGCATTCACCCACTTGTTTCATCCGTATCGTGGACAAGCCGCTCACCCTTACGCAGTCATTGCTTGAATGACCTTGGGGGCAAGTGCTGGGAGGTGAGTTCAGATAGATTCGGGTTGACTTGCACCATCCGTCAACTCTCTGTGAATGCTCGAATCCTATGCCTACTAATCCTCTTAAACGCGTCGAAATCTGTAGTTATAACGCCATTATAGTCAATCCGAACCAATCATGTCAAACTTTTCGGCTTGCGGGCTGAAAAAAATAGGCGCTCACTCGCTTCTTGTGGCGGCATATCCGAGTAATCAGCGGTGATGACAATGTCTGTGAAGCCTGCATCTGTCAGCCAGCGCATCAGTTGGACAGGCTGGTAAGCCCGTTGCCAATGCTCTTCTTCCATCCGCTCGTACAATCCGTTTGGCTGACGAATGAAAAACGTTAACTGATGCTCTACCTCCAGTCGCAGCGGGTCGCAAAAACATTGCCAAATGTACGAAACTTCATCTTCTACATGTGTGAATGTCTCGTCTCCGAAAATGTGCAGCATCTTGTACGGACTATGCACATCAAACAGAAAACTCCCACCAGGCGCGAGATGAGCGAAAACGCGCTTGAACGTTTCCTGCACATCCACTTCCTCTGTAAGATAGCTCAATGAATCACATAAGGAGATGACCGCATCCGCTTCGGGCAAGGACAGCTCGCGCATATCCTGCTCCACCCACGCTACATCCACTTGCTCCTGCCTCATTTTGTCATAGGCGATCGCAAGCATTTCTGTTGAGAGATCCACTCCCGTAACACGGTATCCCCGCTTGGCGAGTGGGATCGCAATCGTGCCAGTCCCACAGCCAAGATCAATGACCCGCACAGGCTTCTCTCCCTTTGTCCAATGACGCTCAACCCAATCGAGCCACTGGTCATAAGGAGTATCTGCCATCAGCCTGTCATATACAGCGGCCATATGTGCGTATGCCATCTGTCCTTACCCTTGCACGCTGAAGGAAACTTCCTCTGCGTCCTTCCACAGGCGCTCCAGATTGTAAAACTCGCGATCTTCGCGATGGAAAACGTGAATGACGATATCGCCCAGATCAACCAGTACCCAGCGACCTTCATCCGCTCCCTCGATACCGCGGACGTCAAAGCCGTTTTTGTGGGCTTGATCACGGATTTCGCGAACAATTGCCTGTACTTGACGCTCGTTGTTTCCGTGGCAAATCATGAAATAGTCTGCGATCACGGACAGCTTTTTAATATCGAGCACCTTCAAGTTCTCTGCTTTCTTGTCCTCTGCTGCCTTCACAACCAACTGTGCCAAATCTTCTACTGTTTTAACCATCAAAACCCTCCTTCTCCCCCTTTGCGGGAAACCAAATCGTTATATGCGGTCAATGTCAACGGGAACACCGTCTTTTGCTTCTCTATCAAAAATTGAATCGTGCCTCCCAAGGCGAGTGCCAGGGCGGCATCCAAATCATGCATGGCTTTGGCGCGAATAAAATCGACACCAGGGTAAACCCGGTTTGGTTCTATATAGTCTGCCACACAGACGACTTTTTCTAACAGGGACATGCCAGCCCGACCTGTTGTATGGTAGCGAACAGCTTGTAAAATATCTGCATCCGTTACACCTAGGTCAGTCTGAATCACAATGGCTGCTGCAAAGGCGTGCCACAGCTCTTTTTCCCCTTCCAAAAGCTCTGTAGGCATATCGTGGCGAACGAGAATCTCGAACATTTTTTCCACAGGCCAGCACTTACAGTAATCGTGCAACAATCCAGCAAGCTCGGCTTTGTCAGGATCAGCCCCGAATCTCTTTGCCAACTCGCGAGCTGACGCAGCCACCCCAAGCGTGTGCTTGTAGCGTTTTTCATGCATTTGTTGCCGTACGCGAACGAGAAGCTCTTCCCGATTATCCAAAAGTCTCATAGATTCGGTTCTCCTTTATATAGCGCTCCACGGCATCAGGTACGAGATAACGAATGCTTTTCCTGGCAGCTGCCTTCTCGCGAATCATCGTGGAGGAAATATCCCAAACTGGCATCTCCACAAATGTGACGTCCTCGCTCGATTCTCGATCTAGTTCGGTTCCAGGCCTCGCTAGACCTATAAAGCGTACCATATGAATCAGCTCTTGGTACTGGTACCATTTGGGCAAGATTTTTACCATATCTCCTCCCATGATAAAGGAAAAACGGCAATCCGGAAACTGCCTGATGAGCTGAATCATTGTGTCATAGGTGTACGATGGACCTTCTCTTGCGAACTCCACATCTGTGACACGAAACTCCTCGTGATCAGACACGGCGAGCTGAACCATTTGCAAGCGGTGATTCGCCAGCGTCAGACTCTCTCTCTTTTTGTGCGGTGGAACGTGTGTTGGCATAAACCATACTTCATCCAGGCCCGCTTGCTCTCTGGCTTGTTCGGCCGCCAGCAAGTGCCCACAATGAATCGGGTCAAACGTTCCTCCCATGATCCCTACTTGCTTGATTGGCTGTCTCATCGCATGCGGGTCACTTATGGCAGCTTGATCGTCTTGTTCTCCCGGGACTCTTTGTACAAGACAACCGTATGGCCGATCAACTGCACGAGCTCTGCTCCTGCACCTGCTGCCAGATCTTCTGCCACTTGATGTTTATCGTCATTATTGTTTTGCAAAATCGCTACCTTGATCAATTCACGTACTTCCAACGCTTCTTTGATCTGGGTGATCATGTTTTCGTTTACGCCGCCTTTTCCTACTTGGAAAATCGGGGTGAGATGATGTGCTTCTGCACGCAAAAAGCGCTTTTGCTTGCCAGTCAACATCGGCAATGCCTCCTTTTACATCCTGCAAAATCAGGTTGTTTTCTGTAATTGTTGCAAGACGACCTCACGCATAACCCCAGTTGGTGCTCTTTCGCCCGTCCACAGCTCGAAAGCCAATGCACCTTGATTCACGAACATACCGATTCCGGAATGAACAGTGGCACCGATGGCACGCGCTTCTTTGAGCAGACGCGTTTCGAGCGGGTTATATATCAGATCGCTAACGGTTAAACCAGAATGAAGCCATTCTGCTGGCACAGGTGTCTCCTGTACATTTGGCAGCATTCCAATCGATGTCGTATTGATCAACAGCGAAGAGTCTGCGATGGCAGCTGCCCCTTCGCCCTGTTCTACGATTTTCGTAGGTACAATCGTCCCGACATGCTCAGCCAATACCGCGGCTCTTTCCCGGGAACGATTGATGATGCGAATTTCCTTAACTCCTTGTTCAGCTAAGGTAAACGCCACTGCACGCGCAGCGCCTCCAGCCCCTACCATGGTTACCACTTGCTTTTCAAGAACGATTCCCGTCTCTTCCACAAGCGAACGAACATAGCCCATACCATCTGTGTTGTAGCCAATCAAGCGTCCATCACGAGAAACGACGGTATTGACAGCCCCGATTCGTTTGGCGAGCGGATCAATCTCATCCAGCATCGGCATGATAGCAACCTTGTGGGGGATCGTGACGTTAATCCCTTTCAAGCCTAACGCGCGAATACCTGCGACTGCATCTTCCAGATTTTCCGGTTCAACATCGAACGCAGCATAGGCAAACCCCAACCCGGTCTCTGAAAAAGCTGTATTGTGCATCATCGGTGATTGCGAGTGGGAAACTGGATGTCCAAACAGGCCAACCAGTTGTGTTTTGCTTGTAATCATGGAGCTTTTCCTCCCCGGACGTCTCTCTATAGCATATGGCAAGGGGCAAGGTTAACTCGACTTTTCTTGCTTAAGCTAGATCAGCCCTTTGCGCATCCCAACACTTACGCCTTTAGGTGCATGCACGACAACGCTCGCTTCGTGTTTTCCTTGGATGCTGACCCAGCCCAAACCGGAAATTACGATATCAGTCGTCGTGGTGGACTTGTTAATTTTAAAGGTGTGCTTCACAAATGGTGGAAGTGCTTTCGCAGCTTCCTCCCCTGTTGGCGGTACCAGCAAGGTTCCATGGTGCTTTTGCATCACCTCGTCTGCTTTCTCCAGCTTCGTCCGGTGGATGTACAGGTCGTTGTCGACATAGATGATCAACGGCTGTCTCTCTCCGCGTGCGAAGTCGATACGGGCTAAACCACCCAAAAAGAGTGATTGTCCAGCATCGAGCTGATACACCTTGGAATTGATCCGGCTGGTCGGGGTAATCTTTCTCAGATCAGTTGGGGATACCATATGTCCAATCTGGTCGCGATTAATGATTCCCGGCGTATCAAAAATGGAGCGGCCATCCTCGAGCGGAATCTCGATTTTGTCCAGCGTCGTACCCGGGAACGGCGAAGTCGTAATCTCCAGCTCAGCCGCACCGTAGTCATGCAAGATGCGATTGATCATAGTGGACTTTCCTACGTTGGTTACACCGACAATGTAAACGTCCCGACCTTTGCGCAGCTCTCCAATGCGATTCAACAGTTCATCGATATGAAGCCCTTTTTGCGCACTGATAAGTACGACATCCTCTGGGCGCAGTCCGCGTTCTTTTGCTTCGTGCTGCATCCAGTTGCGTACGCGGTTCAGGTTGATGTTTTTCGGCAGCAGATCGACCTTATTACCCACGAGCAAAATCGGATTTTTCCCGACAAAACGTGGCAAACCCTTGAGCCAGGAGCCTTGGAAGTCGAAAATATCGACTACCATTACGACAAGAGACTCCGTAGAACCGATGCCATCCAAAATCTTGAGGAAATCGTCATCGCCCATTCCTACGGGAGCTACTTCGTTATAATGCTTGATGCGATAACAACGCTGGCAAATGACTACTTTTCTACCAAGCGCGGATTCAGGTGCATAGCCAGGCTTTTTTGCATCTGCTGTCTGAATGGCAATCCCACATCCAGCACAAGAGCCATGCATTTGTTCCGTCATGCTTTTCTCCTCCACGAAACCATTCCTTTCCTCTCCATCCAAATAAGGGCCACACGCTCCATCTGACGATTAAAGCGCGTCCAAAAACCATCCGTCTGGGCCACAGGAACAACTAGGATTGTATGAAATCCTAATCGATTTCCTCCCAGCACATCGGTAAACAATTGATCGCCAATGACAACGGTCTCAGCGATGGTTACATTCATCTGCCGCACTGCCTGCAAAAAGGCACGGTTTGTCGGCTTTTTGGCCGCATAAATAAACCCGAGGTTTAATGGGGCACAGAAGCGGTCTACACGCTCCTTTTTGTTGTTGGAGACAACAGTGACCTGTATGCCTGCCTCATGCATGCGAGCAAGCCAGTTGATGACCTCCTCGGTCGCATGTGGCCTGTCCCATTCCACCAAGGTATTATCCAAGTCTGTAATCACCGCACGGATGTTATTTCGTTTCAATTGATCTATGTCAATGTGATGGATTGATTCGACGAACTGACTAGGCATCAGCTTCTCTAAAAACACGGGGCACCTCCAAATGATGTGAAGCAATCAACCGCGATTTCGGCACCTACTATACCATAATCGACCACATGGTTGCAAAACAAAAAGCATGATCACCGCTTGCATTGCTCTGTCATCCTGTGTAAAATGATGTTACTAAGAAAACTATTTTTGTTTTTCTGGTTTTCTGCTACGTTGTTTTGACTGGGGGTCGATTGCAATTAAAAACCGGATCATGAAAGGTTTTATTGAAGAGATTCGCGATAAAGGCATGAAATTTTCCATGGATGATTTGGCGAAGCGGCTCGGGATCAGCAAACGCACGTTATACGAGCACTTCTCATCTAAGGTAGAAATTTTGGAAACAATCATTCAGCAGTCCTTTGAAGAGGGCGATGAAAAAACACAGCAAATTCTCGCAGACGATAGTCTCTCTCTTATCGATAAAATCAAAGGCGTCATGATGGTTTTACCCACACACTATGAATTTTATGATTTGCGCATCCTCGAACAGATGAAGCGATATTATCCTGAGCAATATACCCAGGTCGAGGCTTCTTTATCCGAGGATTGGCAGACGCTTCGCGTCCTTCTCGAGCAAGCGATTCAAGAAGGACTCATCGTCAATATGGACGTCACGCTCATGCTGAAGGTCATTGTCGATGCGCTAAATTCTACGCTCGACCAGCGTTTTTACATGAAAAACCAGATTACGGTCTCAGAGGCGCTTTCCGCTATTGTAGATGTCCTCTTGTTTGGATTGGTACCAGCGGATAAAAGGTAACAAATTACTCGTGGTCATTCCACTAACTTTGGTAGACCACGATATTGTTTTTTGCAAGAAAACCAATAAAACAAAAATAGTTTTTATAGTTAAGAGGTGTTCCATCATGTCCATCTTTACAAAAATGACCAAACCACAACGAATAGGACTTTTGTTTGTCATCCTGATCCTTTTCATCGACATGCTGCTGTATAGCTTGTTGATTCCGATTGTTCCTTATTTTACGGAAGCGCTGCAGCCTTCCTCCACCATGATGGGCGTGCTGTTTAGCAGCTATGCTGTCGCGATGCTCATTGCCACCCCTATTTTCGGGCCGATATCCGATCGGATCGGCAGACGGACGATGCTTTTGATCGGCTTGCTCGGTCTCGCCGCTTCCACGTTATTGTTTGCTTTCTCTGAGACAATGACCATGTTGATTACCGCTCGTTTTGTTCAAGGTATAGCTGCTGCGGCTACATGGCCAACTGCCCTTGCCCTCTTGGCGGATTTGTTCCCATCTAAAATGCGCGGAGCTGTAATGGGAATTGCATTGACCGCGATTTCGACCGGTACATTGCTTGGAGCGCCGATTGGCGGATGGTTGTTTGAAATTAGTGACCATCGCATGCCTTTCCTGGCAGCAGCAGCCTTTACCGTGATCAACATTGTGCTGGTCTACTTGTTCTTGAAGGAAGACGCGACGAGAACTGTCAGTGAAAAGCTTCATGTCGGTGGATTCATTCGCAATCCGCAAGTCATCTTTATCGCTGGAATCGTCCTGTTGGCTGAGATTTCCCTTTGTTTGCTGGAACCGACGTTGCCCGTATTTTTTACAGAGAAACTCAGCATGACGCCGACAACGATTGGTCTTTTGTTTGGGGTCATGACACTCGCCTACGGACTGATCGCCCCAATTGCCGGCTCCCTTTCCAGCCGCATGAATCCGTATAAACTCATGTTTGGCGGGATCATTACGCTGGCTGTGTTTCTGCCATTTTTGGCGTGGGCGGACTCCCTCTGGCAGGCAATGCTCGCAATGGCATTGGTCGGGGCTAGTATTGGCTTTACCTTATCGCCTACCTTGGCTACGTTGGGGGCCATTATTGACCAAGGGGGAAGCGGCGCATATGGCACAGCATACTCTCTCTTTAATATGTTTCACGGAATCGGAATGGTTGCAGGCCCACTGGCAGGGGGAATTTTGATGGATTTACTGCCAGTATCCTCTGCCTTCCTGATCGTGGCAGCGTCCATCCTTGGCTTCGGCATTTTACTTTTTGTCCAACTAAAAGCAAGCAATTCCACCCGTCTCAGCACCAATGAAAGCGAGATGAAATTTTGAGCTTGTCTATTCGTGAAATTACGAAAGAAAATTGGCGGCAAATTGCCTGCTTGACTGTAACGGAAGGTCAACACTCCTTCATCGAGAGCAATGCTTTTTCCATCGCCCAATCAGGTTTTGAACCGGAATGGATATCATGCGGTCTGTATGACAAGGACATCGCTATCGGTTATGCCATGCACGGAATCGAAGTAGAGAATGGCCGAATTTGGCTGGATCGCTTTATGATTGATGGTAGCCATCAGGGTAAAGGGTACGCCAAAAGGTTTCTGCGCATGCTCGTTGAAGAAATGTGCAGACGCTACAGTTGTACGCGCATTTACTTGAGTATTCATCCTGAAAACGAGTTCGCTCGCAAGCTGTATGAGTCGATCGACTTCACCTCAAATGGCGAAATGGATGGTCCGGAGGAAGTGATGGTCCTCGTCCTGACAAATGAATAGAGAAGGCACCTCCTCTGTCGATACTGATGAAGGGGGTGCCTCTTTTTGTCGCTATCGTTGACTGTTACGCACTTCCATCAGTCGCTTGACCTTCTCTGTCGGAGTCCAGCATTGGAATCGATAGTCCGGACGTGTCTCATAGGTTAGACGAGAACATCGATAGCTGACTCCTCCCGTACCTTTGTCCACGCGAAAATGAATACAGGTCGCACAGCAATGAAAGGCATTCTCTGTCTCCACGGCTCTCCCTCCCTTACTTCCCCAGCTTCCATGAAAACATCGAGAGCTGTTCGTACCGCTCCCCTTGCTGCTCGGCAAAATTCGAAAAGCCTACGCCCACCAATCGAACGCCCGCTGTATAGTCAAAGGCATCGAGTAAATCGTCCAACAGGTCCTGCCAATTGGCCCCAGCCATTGCCTTGAGCTGTTTGGTCCGCTGGGTAAAGTCCGCGTACTTGATTTTGAGCGTTATCGTCTGGGGCTCAACCCCTTCCTCGCGGATGTCCTCTTCGACCTCGCGCAAAAGGGAGGTGGCAATCGGATCAATCGCATCCCTGTCAAACAAATCAAAGGGCAGTGTCGTTTCGCGGCTCAATGATTTCGGCGCCCGATCCATTTCGATTTCGCGATTGTCTTCCCCTCTCGCCCGGTAATAGAGGGAACGGCCGAACTTCCCAAATAAGATAGTGGCTTCCTCGAGTGAAAGCCGCCAAAAATCCTCTACCGTCTCAATCCCTTTTTTCGCGAGCAGCTCCTGCGACTTTTTGCCGACTCCATGCAAGGTGCCGATTGACAACGACCGCAGCACATCCAAAGCCTGCTCAGGTCGAATGATTACAAAGGCATCCGGCTTTTTCAAGTCACTGGCAATCTTAGCTAACGACATGTTGTAGGAAAGTCCGATGCTGCAAGTAAGTCCGGTCTCTCGTTTGATTCGCCTCTTGATATCGTGGGCGATGGGTACCGCATTCTCATAATGGGACACGTCTAAATAAGCCTCGTCTAAACCCACTGTTTGATAACGCTCTGTATAAGAAGTAAATATCTGTCTGACTTCAGCAGATTTTTCGATATAACGGCTATAGCGGACAGGCAAATAAAAGCCTTGCGGACATTTTTTCCTCGCCATGGCGACAGGCATTGCGGATCGAACACCGTATTTGCGTGCCTCGTAGCTGCAGGTCGATACGACACCGCGATTGCCAGTTCCCCCGACAATGACCGGCTTGCCCCGCAATTCAGGTCGATCTAACTGCTCTACACTCGCGAAAAATGCGTCAATATCCAAGTGAAGAATTTTTTTCATAGGGATACCCACCAAACATACATTCTCATTTCTATTATCCCTGTTTTGCTCCATTGACGCAAGCGAGAACCTCTTATGCTTGGCTTTCGATTACCTGTAGCAGCTCCGAAACTGGCGGATTCCCTTTTTTGGCGTAGATGATATTTCCGTTTTTGCCTATAATGTACACGATGCGTTGCTGGAAAAAAAATCCGAGTATCTTTCCGACATCATATGCTTTTCGAATCGATTCGTCTTCATCCACGATTAACGGAAATTCATAGCGAAACTTATCGGCAAATGAGCGTTTCTTGTCCATGCCGCCTGGATTGACGCCAAATACGACGGTATTTGCTTGCTCGATTTTGGAGTAGTGATCTTGAACTGCACATAGCTGTTTCGTACAAATCGGCGTATCATCTCCTGGATAGAAAATGAGGACGATATTTTCTTTGCCGATGTGCGCTGCAAGATCAATGGTTCCTTTTGTGCTCGTCGCCGTAAAGACGGGAGCCGAGCCTCCAACCTTTAACATTTCTCTCACCTCTATGCTTTAGTTTACAGGGGAAAATTCATTTTCCCATCCCGATACTTTGTGAACGGATCTTCCTCTTCCCCCATAATCCATACCTTTCCTTCCCAAATATGTACGGTTTCAGCATATTGAAACTTTTGTCCATCATGCTCAACTTCAAGCTTCATTTCAAGAAAGGCAGTATGCCCATCTTCGTATCTAATCTTTTTGATCTCATAATCGTTCAGTTTATACTGATGAGCTTTTAAGAAGGCGATCTTTTTCATGTAAAATTCTTTCGCTTCTTGTTCACTTAACGTCGTGCCATCAACCTGATGCTTATCCTCCGCAAAATCATAAAGATAGAGCGTGCCGAATGCTTTTTCATAGTCTTCATCGATAAGCGCTTGATAATAATTTTCGGTAATCATTTTCATTTCGCGTTCAGCAAAATACTCTGTGAAGAGGAACCGTGGAAAAACAAGTACAAAAAGCAAAATAACAACTAATATTTTCTTCAAAAACTCACCTCACGGAATCCATTCTCTCACGTGAAGTTCGATTCTCCCTGTCATTTCTCCTTGTTTCCACACATGACAGTGAAAAATTGATTAGGAAGCCCTCCTGCATGCAAAAAACCGCTCTGGACAATCCCAGAACGGTTTCTCTCATTACTATTCTATTTAGTCGCTTGCAGCTTCAACTGCTTTACCCGGGCAACAAATGCCTCGGCAATCTTCAACATGTCGTCGTCGTGTGCCCACATCCGTTCTGGATGCCACTGTACGCCTACATGTAGCCCGTCGAGGCTTTCCATCGCCTCAATCACACCATCAGCCGCGCATCCTGTGACTTTGAAGCCCGGTGCTATGTCTTTGACTGCTTGGTGGTGAGAAGTGTTCACGAGCACTTCTGTCTTTCCAAGGGCATCCGCTACAAAACCAGGTTGCAGCGTAATTTTGTGCGCCCCGTATTGCCGTGAACCCTTTTGCGCATGCTGTAATGCTTCTGGTACTTGGCTCGGGATATCTTGAATGAGAGTGCCGCCACACGCCACATTCAAAATTTGCATCCCACGGCAAATGCCCAGAATTGGCTTTTTCAGCTCCAGCGCAATCTTGATTATCTCAAGCTCTGTGATGTCTCTTTCGTAATTGATATCGCCCAGCCCTTGCAGCGGGTCTTCGCCGTACAAATGCGGCGACGGATCTTCACCACCGGACAAAATCAAGCCGTCCAGTGATTCGATCATCTCACGAAATGGAGCATCCTGAATCGTCAGCAGTGGCAAGATCAGTGGAGTACCGCCACTGCGCGCAATTCCGTTCACATAGCCTGATCCTACATAGAAAAACTGGTCGAGATCGTTCTTCGGAAAATACATTTTCGTACATGCCACACCAATGATTGGACGCACGCCAGTCACTCCCTCATAGACTCATGATTACTTTTGATTGGAAGCGTACTTGAAGTCGATAAACCCGAGTGCATCTACCACCACATCTTTTACGCTTTCCTGCTTCACCCACGCATAGGTGAAATAGTAGATTGGCAACGCAGGCATTTCATCCATGACGATTTGTTCAGCTTTCTTGAGGATTTCCTTACGCTTTGCTACATCCCCTTCTTTGGCAGATTGCGCGAGCAAATCGAGGAACTCCTTGTTTTCCCATTTGGATGTATTCAGTCCACCCTTGAAGACTTCCAAGAAGTTAATCGGATCGTTGAAATCGCCAATCCAACTACCACGACCGATTGTGAAGTTTCCTTGCTTCATGTCTTCGCGGTGAACCTTGTTCTCTTTGTTAACCAGTTTGACTTCGATGCCAAATGCTTTGCGCCATTGATCCTGAATGACTGTCGCAATACGTGAATTGACCTCTGACGTATTGTATGCAATCGTGATCGGTGGCAACTCTTTGATCCCTGCTTCTTTCATACCTTCTGCTAAGAGCTTCTTCGCGGTCTCTACATCGCCGTCTTTGATGTAGCCCTCTGGTGTGAGTGCCATGGTTGGCGGGAGAATTCCCGTCGCTGGCGTGCTCTTGTATGGCACGACATTATCAGAGATATCCTGACGATTAACTGCCGTAGCAAATGCCTGACGAATCTTTTTGTTGTCAAACGGCTTTTGCGTCGTATTGAAAATGTACCAGTACGTACCCGCTGTCGCTTGAGCTTGCATCTTTCCGGATTCTTTCAGAGCATCCAGCGCATCCAGTGGCAAATCGCCCAGTGGTGAGCCTGCCCAATCCAGATCACCTTTTTCAAACATCGACAGCTCCGTATTGGCATCCTCGATCATGTTCAAGGTCAGCGTGGACAATTTGACAGCGTCCTTGTCCCAGTAAGAATCGCTCTTTTCGAATTCGATCTTTGATTTGTGCTCCCAATTTTTCAAGCTGAATGGCCCGTTTGTAATGTACGTCTCTGGCTTAGCAGCCCACTCCTTGTTGCCCTCAACCGCTTTTTTATTGACCGGGAAATAGGTGACAGATGCAACCAGTTCCGGGAAAAACGGTGCCGGGTTTTCCAATGTAACAACCAATGTCTTGTCGTCAGTTGCCTTCACGCCGACATCTTCGGCTTTTGCCTTGTTGGCATTAAAGGCTTGCCCATTTTTCAAGTAGTACATCTGGTACGCGTAAGCGGATGCGGTTTTCGGGTCGAGAACTCGTTTCCATGCGTACTCGAAGTCATGAGCAGTAACCGGATCTCCATTGGTCCATTTGGACTCCCGCAGATGGAAGGTGTACGTGAGTCCATCAGCGGAAACTTCGTATTTCTCTGCGACCGCCTCTTTCAGCTCGCCTTTTTCATTCAAGCGCAGGAGGCCATCAAATGCTGCACGGGCAACAGACATCGAAGGGATATCTTCTGCCAGTCCAGGGTCGATCGTGCTTGGCTCACCAGAATTCAGGTTGACCTGCATCATTTGGGGGGCGCTACTCTGCTCCTGCTTTGCACCTGTCGTCTCCCCCGTGGTGCTTGCTTGCGGTGTTCCACAGCCAGCGAACGCTAAACTGGTTAACAGAACAGCACAAAATGATAGTTTCTTCCACTTATGCAACAGCAAAACCCCCATCTTAGGAATAATTCTTCTTGATTGTTAGGAGCATGACTAAATAATATTATCTTGAGAAAATTTTGTCTACATCGAAACAAAAGGAGATGGGTCTACATGTTATCCAGTCTTTTTGCCCAAATATCCAGCCTGATCAAGGACGCTGGAGGGGAATGGGGAATCTTTTTCGAAGATTTGCAAACCGGTGAAACCTTATCCATTAACGAAGATCAGCGCTTTTATGCAGCCAGTGTAATCAAAATCCCGATCATGACTGCTGTTTTTGCAGAGGCGTACGCAGGCAAGTTTGCCTTAGAGGACAAAATCAAGCTGCGTGCAGAGGATCTCGTTGGCGGTGCAGGTGTTCTTCAGCATATGACTCCCGGCACTGAGTTTACGATTCGCGACCTGGTTACCCTGATGATCATCCAAAGCGACAATACAGCGACGAACATGATGATTGATCTCCTCGGAACAGAGAGCATTCGCAACGCGATGCAAAAAACAGAAATGACAAACAGTCACTTCTACAACAAGCTCATGGTCATCCCAGCTGAATTGGAAGGATACAATGAGGTGACGGCAAAAGACATGGGAAGCCACCTCCGATACTTGGCAACAGGAAAAGTGATCTCCTACGACAGCTGTTTGAAAATGGTCGCCATCTTGAAGACTCAGCAGCACCGTGACCGCATCCCCTTCCTTTTACCTGACCCAGACGGTGATGTGATTGGGATGATTCCAAAATGGGAATTCGCCAACAAGACTGGCTCTGTGACCAAAATCACGCATGATGTCGGTATCCTCTACATCGGTTCTCATGCTGTCACCTTGTCCATTTTAAATAAGGGACTCGAGCAAAAGGATGCTGCCGACGTCATGGCGCAAATCGGCAATCTCGTTTATCACGGATATAGTCAGAAATCGTAATCCATGTGGCCTGCCATCTCCATTGGTGGGCTTTTTCTTTGAAACTTTGCATGAGAAAAAACAAGCAGGCATTCCTTTCTCCAAGGAACACCCGCTCGTCATTGAACTATTCTTTTTCCAAAATCAGCTTGGCAACGTTCATCGCGCTAGAGAAAGACAGCTCAGACAGCTGACCTTGTCCTTCACACCAGTCACCCGCGAAGAACAGGTTGCGGTAATCCGGCATGAAAATCGGCATTGGCTTCTGATTCATGGTCCACTTGATCTCCTGTACGACTGCGCGAGCAGAAACGCGCGGCACAACCAGTTGCTCACGCCAGCCTGGGAAATGCTTGTCATACAGGTTTTCAATCTCTTGTTTGCGGATTTCGGCCGCTTCCTTGTTCCCTACTTCATCCTGACGCATGTAAGCAGTCGCCTGCAGCAACTGCCCGCCTTCTGGAACACAAGTACGGTCATAATACGAAATATCGGTAATGAAAATATTGTTTGCTTTTTCGTAGATGTAGGAGTACGGTACGTCAATTCGCTCTTTCAAGCCAATGTCATACACCATAACAACCGTTGGCTCGTATTCAGCATGCTGGGCAACCGCATGTTCCAGGCGTGTCTCCGCAAAGACCTTCGCCATCTCTTTCGGCGGAATACAGCAAATAAATTCATCCGCCGTAAATTCACCCTCCGGTGTCACCACTCCAACCACACGATCATTCTCTACGTGGAACTTTTCTACTTTGGTTTTGATCAGAATCGTACCTTGATTTGCTTCAATGATACGTACGAATTCATTGATCAACGCTTGCCAACCACCACCGATATACGCTACCGGTTTATTCGTTGTAAACAAACGGCTGTAGTACGCAAAGAATACGTCAGAAGGAATCTTTTCTGGTTCGCGCGTGAAGAAGTTGGAAGATGCAAGCGTCAACATCATTTCTCGCACTTCTTCGTTGACTTGCTTTTTCTCCATCCACTTTTGAATCGACATATGTGGATGGCCTTTCTCCATTTTTAGCATCGTTTTCAAAATCTCAAACGTGAACAATACTTTGTCCATGCCTTTTAAGAGCTTCGTTTGGAAAAGTCCTTGTACATTCGCCGGAACTGCAGTCAGATCGCTACCAATATCGTATTTGGCTTTCGTCGGATTGAAATCCTGCCAATCGATGTTCAGACCCAATTCTTTTTCAAACGTTCTCAAAACGGAGCTGTCGCGAGCATAAATGGCGTGGGCACCGAAGTTGAAGTTAAATCCTTTGATCTTCAGTGTAACGGCACGTCCACCCAATTGACCGCGTTCCAAAACTGCAACTTTTTTGCCTTTCGACGACAGGTAGGCGGCACTGGAAAGACCAGCAAGTCCCCCACCTACAATAACAACGTCATAGTGATTGGTTGTCATACACAATCTCCCCTACGCACTAGCGATGTTGAATACATAAGCTAAACCCTATCCTAGTCTAAGGGATGGATAAGGTGGAAGTCAACTATTATTGAACTGTGTCTATTTTTATACTGGCTTATACCAATATTTACCTAATGAACCAACTTGTTTACCGGTCTACTTGAAGCAGTATGCCCTGCTATTCGCCGTATATCCAACCAACGAAAATACGACGAAAAAGCCCTCTATAGCATTTATCTGCTTGATAGAGGGCTCTTGTGCAATGGGTAGCAGCGAATTAATCGTTTCGGCGAGTCATTTGCTGCCAAACGGTTCCGCTAGCCGCCTCGCCGCTTTCAATGCGCTGCACGGCCATTTGAACTTGCAAGCTGACCTCGAACTCAGGATCGTTCTGTGCGGCACGCAATGCGTCCAAGGCGGTTTCATCCCCCACCTCAAACAAGTAGCGAGCAGCGCGCCAGCGTACCAGCTTGTTTTTATCCTTCAATGCTTCACACATCGGTAGAATCGCGCGCGTGTCGCCTAAGTCAGACAAGGTATCGCCTGCTGTGCGTCGTACAGAGACGGAATCATCGCGGAGCGCTTCAAACAGCAGTGGGAAAACATCGTCGCCGCCGATCATGCCCAGGTACACAACCGCCAGCCTGCGAATCGACGATTTGCCATCACGAAGCGCTTTTTCTAAAACAGGCAAATCCTCTTCGGTAGGCTCCATCCGATCCAGCGCTTCATATCTTTTTTGCCAATCTGGATCATCGAGCATCTCTAGCGTAACGACTTTCTTTTCACGCACAACTGGCTCTGGGGTTTCCCCAGGCCCAAGCGCCATGGCCTGTTCCACGATTTCTTCCACACGGCTTTCCGGATAGGAAGCATCCACTTCCAATGCGACCTCTTCACCAATCTCGCGCAAATCGCCGTAACGCACGCCATGCTCGACCCATTTTCGCTCCATGATGAGGTTGGGCGACGCAGATCCTGCACGCACGGCTGCCTGTCCAAAACGCTCTGGCAACGCTGCACGAATCTGTTCCGTTCCCATGGTCACCTTGACCTGCATCGGCACACCGCGGAACATTTGAACGTACACTTGCGCCTCTCCAAATGCCCCCGCTTCCTCCGCAGACATGTCAGGAACAGCCGCTCCTCCACCTGCTTGCAAAACCTCACGCGCGACAGTCAAAATACGCTGCCAGTCTGCATTAGATTTTCGCTCCAGCGCAAGAAAATCTGCCGTATGAAAAATGGAGGTAACCCCTTCGATCTCCAAGAGCTTGTTCATGAGTTCTGGTGCTTTACTCGCATCTTTCTTTGTATAGACATGTTGGACCCCATCCGGCAAACGCTCGTCTACATTCAGCTTCATGACGTTTGGACTCGGCGTCGGTTCGATGGACAACAATTTCATATAAAGTCACTCCTTCCCTTCTATCGTAGCATGGAACCCGATTCGTTTTCCAACCCGCGAGCTGTAGAAATGCAGTTTGACAATTACAGATCCAGCTTATAGTAATCGTTCGCTGATTTCACAGAAAAACCGCATGATTCATACAAACCCAAAGCCTTGCTGTTTTCACAGGCTACCTCTAGTGACACGTGCGGATACCCTTCCTCCTCCATGAGCTGGATTGTTTGGGCCAAAGCTTGACGTCCGTAGCCTTTCCCCTGATGATCCGGGTGGACACAAAATCCATAAATGAATGCCTTGCCTTCATTTTTCCTGACACTGATTTTGCCAATCGCCTGATCGTTAACTACCATCAAATATGTACGGGATTTCGGGTCTCCTGCCATATTCACTGACATCTCTCTGGCGCGTTCTTCCTCTAATTGAAAGCCATGGACATTCAGCCAGATCAATGTTTCGAGATCATTGGCAGTCTCAGCGCGGAGGTGTAAATTTCCCAAGAGGTTTCCTGGTTGCTTCTCCCTCAATTCCATCCGATATTCGGAGAATTGATAATCCCCACCGATGCGCTCCATGTATGACTTGCCGCTCTGCGAATCCCGCTGAACGATATATAAATGCGAGGGGATGCCTCTTCTTCTGCATTCGTCTACGGCTTTTGCTTGCAGTGCTGTAAAGATACCATTTCTTCTAAAAGCTGGATGGACCATTCCGCTCACTTCTGCCTCGCCACTGTGAAACACATAGAGTCCGAGAAACCCGACCAGCTTTTCGTTCACATAACAAAGGAAATCTTCTTCATGCTCCCCCGAACGCTTTTCCAGCATACTCGGGTTCACTTTGAGATCAATGCCATCCTGCTCGTTACATATTGCAACCAGCTCTTTAATGTGTGCCAGTTCCTCTGAGGTGAGTGTTTTTCTTGCCGTGATCGTATACGTCAAAGCGAAGCACCCTTTCTACTGTTAGAAGTAACGTCTCTGTATTTCAGCAATGGTTTCTTCCAAATTATTGGCGACCTGCGGAATAGAATAGCCTACGTAAAGAGGAGAGGTAACAAACCTCGGAACCACTTTGGCGATCAGCTTCTCTCCCCAATGGTAAAAGAAAATATTGTAGCTTTGGTTACGCGGATTGACATGAGTCAGTATCCAATGTGCTAAAATTTGTAAGTAGTCTGCCATTTTCGGCAATCGATCAAAGTCCGACAGAATAACATTGTATTCAAAAAAGCCTGCACGCGGATGCGTAGACAGATTGCATTCAATCCCTGCCTCTTGATCGATGGTCATGCCAATAAAATCACTTTCTTTTACCTGATCCAGATAGTTGTAATCATCTAATCCGACGATCTGCATGTGCGGATGACGAATGCTCCCTCCGGAATACGGGCCGTGGTTTTTGAAAAACAGAACAGAACGATAAGATTTGCTTTGCTCCATTTCCAGCCACTTCTCTACCCCGAATGCCAGCAATGCTCGTACATGCTCTTTGGAATAGACAGACCAATCCCCTTGGCAATCATCCGTCTCAATCAAAACAGTCTGATGTGTATCCTCCAGAACAGGGAATTTGTTCATGAGCCAAATCATGGAGCCCCGCTGCTCCAGAACGTCTGTGAGACTGTTTCGATCACAAAAAGGACAGGCCGTTTCGGTGTTGTTTACACTCACTGGCTTTTTTCTGCCTATTTGCATGTTAAAGTGCAAGTGCGTCTGATTCATTCCCGTGTCCCTCCAGTTTGTGCTTACTTCCACTTTACACGCATTTTCTGGGAAAATCATGACGTTTTTTGTCCAGACGGCACTTTTGAAACCTCAATTGGACTGCCTATTTTTCAATGTCTGTGGCGTTTGTTTCTTTTTTTATCTCAAATGTTTTACATACAATGGAAAGCAGTGAAACCTGGAAAGGTGTTGGAATTGGATGGAAAAATCATTTTATTATCCTGTTAGCTGGAGCGAGGCCCAATATTACAAAACGTTGCTTGATCAAGAAGGAGTCCCTTACGAAATTCAATCCCCGCTCGATTTGCCTGTCTTGGAAGAAGGTAAGCTGGCCATCGTCTTTCCTTCCATTCCTTTACGGATGTACGTCTGGGTGCGAACCTTGTTCTATCGTGACGGCCTGCGCTATCCGGATACGTTTTCGTTAGATTTCAAACTACATTAATCATGAGGGGAAAGGTACCGGTTTCGTCGGTTTTCATAACATAGTAAGAGCGGCATTTCGTATTGTTTGTGGGGGAGGTGAAGAAGCTGCCGTCCTACAACATCCGCATCTCGATTGCGAAGCTACGTCTCGATCTGTTCGATGGGAACCGACTCATCCGTTCTTATCCTGTTGCCTTAGGCAAAATTGCCACATCGACGCCACGAGGGGATTTTACCATCATCAGCAAAGTGCCCTATCCGAATTCTTATCCGGGAGGACCTCTGAGTGTATTCGGAACCATCTGGATGGGACTAAGTAAGCCACACTACGGCATTCACGGCACGAACGATCCTTCCTCAATCGGCAAGTATGTATCTCACGGCTGTATTCGCATGTACAATGAGGACGTGAATGCTCTGGCAAAAATCGTGCCCATTGGTACGCCCGTTCGAATCAGACAGCAATAAATGAAACATGCAAAGACCCGCCTCTCTTAAACCAAGGGCGGGTCTTCTTTACATAAGATGAGTCTTTTTCGTTCTTACTGCTTCCGTTTCATCCGCTTCCAAGAATACAAGAAATCTTCTTGCTTGCTTGTACATGATCGATAACGTCATTTCCCTGATCTTGTTCATGATCACTTCTTTATCCTCTGGATGCACTTCGGAAGAGAGCTGTTGTTCTTGCAGCTCTAGGTAAGACATCACCCATTCCGGGTCTAACTTATAGGCAGGCAACGACAGCGACTCCTCTACTCTAGTAATCTACTCTAGTCTACAGGTGGAAGCGTCGCATTCCCAGCCCTCAATTACTGGCTACGCCACTAATTATTTCCCTTGCTCCAATTCCTCTACCAATGCAGATAATTCCGCCCAACGCTCAATGGTTGCTTCCAGCTCTGCAGCCACCTGCTGTTCTTCTGCATAGAGCTTTTCAATTTTGCCGTAATCGCTGCCAGACGCTGCAATCTCTTGCTTTAGCTTGACGCTACGCTCTTCCAAAGCCGCGATCTTGCCTTCAATCGCATCCCATTCCTTCTGATCCTTGTAGGACAGCTTGCGCGTGCGGTTGTTGCCGCGATTAGCCCCGCTGTTGCTTTGCGCCTTTTCTGCCTGTTGATCCGCTTCTTGCACCTGTGTTGCTTTTTCCTGACGTCTATCTTCCAGGTACTCGGAATAGTTGCCGTAGTACTGACGAATGTTTCCTTGCCCCTCAAAAGCAAACAAATGGTCGACTGTACGATCGAGGAAATAGCGGTCATGCGATACCGTAATGACTGCTCCTGGGAACTGTTCGAGATAGTCCTCCAAAATACTGAGCGTTTGAATATCCAAATCATTCGTAGGCTCATCTAAAAACAGCACATTTGGCTCTCCCATCAGCGTACGGAGCAGGTAGAGACGACGGCGTTCTCCACCAGACAGGCGGGAAATCGGTGTCCATTGCATATGCGGCGAAAACAGGAAGCGCTCCAGCATTTGCGAAGCCGTGATCGACTCGCCATTGCTCGTCTGAATGACCTCTGCTGCTTCCTTTACATATTCGATGACGCGCAGCTTTTCGTCCATCTCGATGCTATCCTGCGTGTAGTAGGCGATTTTAACGGTCGTCCCGATTTCCAATGAACCGCTATCCGGTTGAATTCTTCCTGCGAGCATGTTCAAGAGTGTCGTTTTTCCACTTCCGTTTGGCCCGATAATCCCCACACGATCACCCGGCAGGACAATATAGCTGAAATCGTTGATCAGTTTTCGCTCACCGTACGCTTTATTGATGTTTGTAAGCTCGATCACTTTTTTGCCGAGACGACTGGCCCCGAGTGCCATTTCCATCTTGACAGCAGGTCCATCTACGGCTTTATCTCGTAACTCCTCAGCCCGTTGCACACGCGCCTTTTGCTTAGTCGTCCGTGCCTTTGCTCCACGACGAAGCCATGCCAGCTCGCGTCGAAGCAGATTTTGTCGCTTGCTCTCTACGGCCGCTTCATTTTCTTCACGCTCCGCCTTTTTCTCTAGGAACATCGCGTAGTTGCCTTCATAGCTGTACAGCTTGCCGCGATCCAGCTCAAACGTACGGTTCGTAACACGATCCAAGAAGTAGCGATCATGGGTGACGAGCAGCAAAGCACCTTTGTAGCGGGACAAATACTCTTCCAGCCACTCGACTGTCTCATTGTCAATATGGTTCGTAGGCTCATCCAAAATGAGCAGGTCTGCTGGTTGGATCAAAGCTCGTGCCATTGCTACCCGCTTACGTTGTCCACCAGAGAGCTCTCCTACCTTTTGCGAGAAATTGTGCAGGCCAAGCTTGGTCAGGATCATTTTGGCTTGCGTATTGCTCTCCCACGCATCAGCCGCATCCATCCTGTTTTGAACAGCAAACAATCGCGCCTGCTTTTTCTCGTCGTCAGGCGACTCTTGAACAGCCTCTAGCGCTGTTTCATAATCACGCAAAAGCTGAATGAGTGGAGAATCGCCGTAAAATACTTGTTCCAGTACGGAGGAGTTTTCGTCAAAATCAGGATTTTGCGGCAAATACTCCACATGGAAATGATTCGCGTGAACAATTTTCCCACTATCCGCTGTATCCAAGCCTGCCACGATTTTCAAGAGCGAGGATTTTCCCGTACCATTTACACCGATCAGACCAATGCGCTCTTGCTCGGCAATATGAAAGGAAATGTTATCGAACAATACTTTTTCTCCATAGCCTTTGGAGAGGTTTTCTACTGATAATATTTGCATGAACGTCACCTGTACTTTTCTATTTGCGTATCGAGAAGCCATATGAATCTTACACTCGATGGTATCATGTTTTTCGCGCAAGCTCTAGGGTGATTCAAATGGATTGCGTAAATATTGGAATGACATCTCATTAATGGTAAAATATTGAATACGAAGTAATAATGACACATGTACGAAAATAAAATAGGAAGCGTCACAAGCAATAAGGCATGTCAACGAGCCCTAACAGAAGAGGCGTACTCTTTTCATCGAGCACGCCTGCTTTTATTCTCCTAACGACTGTCCTACTCTTTGCAGCACGTTGCCGATCCGTTCATTTTGGATAACCTCATCTGCCCACGCATCCAATGGGGTTGGTTCCTGATTGACAATGACCAGTTTGGCTCCTCTTTCTTTTGCATGCTGCGGAAACCAATTGGCAGGACTCACAGTAAGCGAAGAACCTAATACGATGAACAAATCGGCTTGTTCCGTCCACGAGATGGCTTGATCGACTTGCAATTGCGACAAAGATTCGCCAAACAGGACGACACCCGGCCGCAAAAATCCTCCACATGCGCAAATCGTCCCTTGATCCTCAAGATAACGAGTATTGGCATACTCGGTCCCGCAGGCAAGACAGCGGATTTTCGCAAGGGAGCCATGGAGTTCAGCTACAGCCAAGCTTCCCGCCTCTTGATGAAAGCCATCTACATTTTGTGTAATGACCCCATGAACCAATCCACGCCGCTCCCATTCAGCTAAGCATTCGTGTCCGGCGTGTGGCTTGCAAGACAGTAGACCTTGAATGCGCATCTGATAAAATTCCACAAATGCTTCCCGATTCTCCATCATTGCGCGTGTACTCGCGAGTTGCATCGGATCTTTACCGCGCCATAGCCCCGACTGTGAACGAAAATCAGGCAAGCCACTCTCTGTCGACATGCCTGCTCCGGTGAATACAACTGTAAAGGAAGATGTCCGCAACCAGTGTGCCAGATGATCCATCATGGTCTCCCCTTTTTCTTTGAAAATGTTCTTCTCCTGATTGTAATAGAAGAATGCCGGATTTGGGAGACCTGCCCATCAAGACACCATCTGTCTTACCATTCAATAGGATGGATAAACGGGTTGTGGCGGATATCCGGTATGGTAGGGATTCGAGCCATATTGCGGATAACCGGTCGGCTGTTGATAGACTGGGTGCTGTCCATATCCACCCTGCTGCACATAGCTAGCATCGTAATAATCGTAACTGTCTGGCAACTGGCTCGAGTAGCCATAGTACGGGTACTGGCTTGAGGCAGCTCTATCTGGCAACTGCCCCTGCTGCTGACATCCTACGGGCGGGCCAATCACGACTGTTTTGGTAAGAGGCGCAAATGTTTCTTTTACCTTTGCTTCATCTAAACAATACGTATGTGCCCACACACTTGCTGGAGTCAACCGCAAAATATCGGAGCCAAAGATCACCTCAGGAACAGGCGCATCAAAAATAGCCAGTAGATGCGTATCGTCTGTCAACGCCATTTCATAATGCCACCAGCCCTGCGGAATATTGGCAACTTGTCTCGGTTTAATATTGTAGTTGAGCAATTGATTGGTAAAAGGATTGATTAAGGACACAATGACCTCACCAGCTATACAGTACACCAGCTCCGCTGCATTTTGATGAATGTGTGGCTCGACAACATTGCCCGTTGTTAGGAAAATATCCAGCAACGAAGTGTTGCCCAATGTATTTAATTGTGCGATCCCCAAGGTATCGATGAAATTCCGATCGTCCTTTTTGAAAAACAGATTATTTCTCATATCGTACGTGAACTGAGTATTTGGCGATGTATAGTCTCGATAGGAAGTAGCCATCTGTCGTTTTGTCCTCCCACCGTATGGGTATTTGACTCATTATGTATCTCTATTCCTTTTCACAAAATATGTGCACCCATCTATTCCATAGAGAAAGAGACACACTTTTCACCCTCCACTTTACACAAACATATCCTACTAAAAGGCATAACGGGTACTCGAGGAGGGTGATACTGTTTGGCTACTTATTTGGTCTCGGACATACATGGTCAGAATCAAGCTTTTCAAAAGGCGCTGCGGGACGTTTCCTTCTCTCCCCAAGCTGGTGATCGTCTGTATGTATTGGGGGACATGGTCGATCGAGGACCTGAATCAAAGGAAGTATTACTCGATCTACTCGCTCTTCGGCAGGCGTATCCGAACCAAATCTATCTCATAAAAGGCAACCACGAGCAAATGCTCGAGGATTGGCTGTCTGGCAACGGCAATCCGGAGTTATACCTGCGCTACAATGGCGGCGATGCCACCATACGCTCTTTCTTAGGGAATCACCCGCTGCGGCGAGCTTTTCTTGACCGGATGCCTTCTTTGCAGGAACAAGAAGAAGCGCGGCAATTCATCCTTTCTCGCTATCCAACCATTTTACCAGCCTTGTCGTCTCTTCCTTTGTATATCGATCTGCCAGCCGATCCGCGAACAGGAGCTCCAGCCGCACTTTTGGTACACGCAGGCATTCGACCCGGCATCCCCTTGCAGGAACAAGATCCGCAAGATTTACTATGGATTCGCGAGCCTTTTTACCTTTATTATGATGGAAACCTCCCTGTCATCTTTGGCCATACCCCTGTTCCAAGATTACCTCAATACTCAGGCAGTGGTCCTTGGCGCAGAGACAACATAATTGGCATTGATGGTGGCGCAGGTTATTGGCGAGGTGTCTTGCTCGTCGAATGGCCTTCTCTTCAATCCATTTTGGTACCGATTCGGGATAGGCAATCCTCTCCACAAGTACGGGTCTACTGATCGTGCTCGGGAAGACTGGGAGCTTTCGCACTGGTGCTCCTACCTGCTGCAAGTGCATCGGGTAGTGCATCCAGTATGATGCGAGAGACAAGCCCATTCGTTCAACAAATTATTACTTTTTATAATCTACTTTCGATTTGTAATATGTTAAGATATGGACGAGGTGTTTATATGAAACGTCAGCAAATCGTGGAACAAGCCATGTTTGCCGCTTGGGGAGTCTCCCTGATCGCAACAGGAGGCAGTTTGTTTTTTTCAGAGGTGTTAAAGTACATACCGTGTGACCTGTGCTGGTACCAGCGAATCTTGATGTACCCGCTCGTCATCTTACTCGGGGTTGCCTCCGCAAAGAAAGATGACAAGATCGCGTCGTACGCCTTGATTCTCTCCATCATAGGAGGACTCACATCGCTGTATCATTACTCGATTCAAAAAATACCTGCCCTGCAAGATCTGGGTAGCGCTTGCGGCATTGTGCCATGCAACACGGACTATATTAACTGGCTAGGCTTTATCACTATTCCGTTCCTTGCACTCATTGCCTTCACCTTGATCAGCATCCTGCTTGTCATCGTTATGAAAAATGCAAAGGAGAAATGATTCATGAAGAAAGTCATCTTTCTATCCATCCTTGTGGCTGCGCTCCTGATCGGTGCGATTGTGTACGCTGACATTTCGAACCGTCAGCTTGCGGAAGGAAACCCTTATGGTAAAGCCAATTTGCACCCCGCTACTCTCGAACAATTGAGTGACCCGCTGTACGATAACCTCATTATGCCTGATGAGCTCAAAGGTAAGCTCAATAATCAGGAGGACGCGTTTGTTTACTTTTACAGCCCGGTTTGTGAGCATTGTAAAGCAACTACCCCCGTCCTTGTACCGATCGTAAAAAGCTTGGACATCGATATGAAAAAGCTCAATTTGCTAGAGTTTAACGCTAGCTATGGTGAATACAACATCGAATTCACTCCAACCCTCGTTCATTACAAGGGCGGCAAGGAAGTAGCTCGACTCGTCGGTGGTCGCGAAGCAAGCGAATGGAAAACATGGTTGGAAGAACAGAAAAAATCATAACATTTGGTAGCCTCCCTCGATTCTTTGCGGGAGGCTCTTTTCATATTGGACATACGTGACAAATATGTGAAGATTTCCGTTCCCTTGGAAGAAATAGCCCGAACGAGTCATTAGGCTTTTCCAGTTATTTGCCTATAATGAGTACTGGGGATAATCCTTGAAAACGGAGGTAATCGCATGACCCTCACTTATTTCACTGAAACCTTTGGCTTTCGGGCGACATGGAATCCAGAGCTGATTCTTTTGACCTTTTTGATCGGTCTGGCTTATTTCGCTCTGATCGGACCATTACGCCAAACTTTTCAAGATTCCACACCTGTTACACGAAAGCAACAGACTTTTTTCACTCTCGGCTTACTTGGTTTTTACTTTAGTATGGGAAGTCCTTTGAACGTAGCTGGGCACTTTTTATTTAGCGCCCACATGCTGCAGCAATCGTTGCTCTATCTCGTAATGCCCTTGCTGCTCTTGGCAGGGACCCCGTCATGGTTGATCCGCGGCCTGTTCTATCGCCGGGGGCTCAAGCTTTTCATGCGCATAGCGAGTCACCCGATACCTGCTATTCTCATGTTCAATGCCATGTTTTCGTTTTACCATATGCCTGTTATTTTAGACTTGGCAATGAACAACCTAGCCCTACATAATTTGATTCATTTACTGCTGCTGGTGACTGCGATTTTGATGTGGATGCCTGTTGTCGCACCGATACCGGAAATTCACCGCCTGTCGGAACTGCAAAAGCTAGCCTACATCTTTGCTAACGGTGTTTTGATTACGCCTGCATGCGCACTGATTATTTTTTCAGCCACACCGTTGTATGCGACGTATGTAGATGGTCCTTCCATGCTCTGCGCTCCATTCTTTTCCACGCCGATCGACAAATCGATGTTCGCCGTTCCACTACTCCCTCTGGAGGATCAACGGCTGGGCGGAATTGTGATGAAACTCATGCAAGAGCTGACGTATGGAGTCGTCCTTGCTTACATCTTCTCTACCTGGTATCGAAAAGAAAAGAATCAGGAAGAGGATGGACTCATGACGCCATAGCCAAAAAGAATCAGAAAGGAGGCGCCACACACACGTGAATATCGCCCCTGCTACCGCTATCCGTATCCGACGGTTGCTCTTGTTGTTGCCCGTCCTTGTCCTTGTTGCTCTTGTCGCTTCATGGGTTTGGTTCGGACCCAAAAACACCCAGGCGAAATTACCTGATGTAACTCTGCAAACCATCGATGGACAATCCTATTCGCTAGCACCGCAAAAGAAAACGTTTCGCTTGGTGGAGTTGATCTATACCCGCTGCCCGGATATTTGTCCCACGACAACGGTAAAAATGGTTCAGCTGCAAAAGCGCTTGCTCGAAGCAAACTTGATGGGGCAAGACGTTGAGTTTTTGACCATCACGATTGATCCGCAAAACGACACCCCGGATGTCATGCGCTACTATGCCAAGCAGTTGGGGATTCAAGAACAAGGCTGGACCCTGCTTCGGGGTGATGACGAAACGATCAAAACAGTTACAAATTCGCTTGGCTTTTTTGCCAATAAGATGGATGATGGATTTATCTCTCATACATCGAGTACGTATCTCGTGGATGATAACAATGCCGTCATTCAAAAATTCGGCATGGGTGACGATTTCGATCCCGAACAAATTTATCAGGAACTGTTGAAATTGAAGAAGGAAGGGTAATCCAACATGAAACGTACGATGATTCTGCTCTTATCCATGCTCATGCTTCTTTTAGCCGCTTGTGGAAAAGAGAACGAGCAACAAGCCTTGCTACCCGGATCTCCCGTCGAGGCTGCCTTTACATTGGAACCAAAGGAGCTAGTAGCGGGCGACACAGTTACCTTCTCCGTTAAAGTTACACAAGATGGCCAACACGTGGATGATGCCAAAGAAGTGAAGTTCGAATGGTGGAAAGATGGCCAAGAAAAGCATGAAACGATCCCTGCTTCGCTGCAAGGAGAAGGTGTCTACACGGCTCAACAAACCATTAGCGAGCCAGGTTCTTATTTTGTCTACTACCATGTAACGGCACGTGATTTCCACAATATGCAGAAGACACCGTTTACCGTAAATAGCAAGGCTGGTGAGACGCCTGGGGCGACCCCATCCGCACCTTCTGCTGACGCAGGTCAGTCACACGATCATGGGGCGGCAGATCACGCGAATGGTGAAGCAGTTGATTATCATTTCTCTCCCGCTGACAATATTCAGGTAGCAACACCCGCTGCTCTCACTGTCCATTTGATGAAAGACAACAAAGCGTTGGACAAAGCGACAGTCAAATTCGAGTTCTGGCGGGGTACTGACCAAAAGCATAGCTTCGTTGATGCAACGGAAACTGCGGCAGGCCAATATGAAGGCAACGTACAGTTCCCTACTGCTGGGGATTATACAGTAAAGGTCCATGTGGAAAAGGGAGACATTCATGATCACAAGGATTTTTCACTTTCAATAAAATAAGTCCTTCAAAATAAAAAGGCCATTCCCTGGGAGAATGGCCTTTTTGCTCGTAAATGGAGTTAGCAGGTAAAGTAAGCGATTCGATTCAAGTCTGTCCCGTAATACTCCCATCGATATCCTGTCCAGCGGTATCCAGATACTGAGTTACGACCGACATGAACGGGGTAAAACCAGAAAGAGCGACCAGTTCGCAGCCAAACGTATGTGTACCGATATAAACAGGGATAGAATCCGCCAGCATCAATCCGGCGTGTTCCCCCATAGCCTCTTGCTCCCGGTGCACTTGGCGTCCTGCTCGGTGGAGGACCTGGTGGTGGAGGGGGGAAACCTCCCGGTGCACCGGGGGAGCCTGGAGAGCCTGGGGAACCGGGGGAACCTTCTCGGCCGCCAGGGGGAAATTGATATGACATGACGTGTCACCTCCTACTAGTCTCCCTATAGGAAATGCAGCAAACGCACAGATGGTATGTGCGTTTGCCCGCCGTCATTCACCTATTTTTTCCGCAATAGCCTGTATAGTAATCTCTTGTCCGCCACCCCGCAGACGTCCCCACTCTTTTATCCTTTCCGATTGCTTCGATTGGCTGTTACTCTGCACAAAAATTGTACAGTCTCTCCCATTTTCAATCGATTCGAACCTTTTACGAGGAAGGCTGTATTTGGCTTCAGCTGTTTTGCTAGACGACGATGCAAGCCTGCCTTACTCAAGCAATGCCTGACCCGATTTGCCGGAAAACCGGAGCGAATCGCTGCTCTTGCAATATTCCTAGCGCTTCTTCCCAGCGTATATAAGTAGTCTACATTTTTTTGACTCAAATATTTCCCGACATCCTCATGACCCTTTACGTCGTATTTGCCCATTTCCAGCATACTGGCGAGCACCGCGATCTTTGTGGTATGCCCTACCTGGCTTAACACATCAATCGCTGCCTTGGCCGCATCTGGATTCGAGCTGTAGGTATCATCTAGCACCTGAATGTTATTCGCGAGTCGATAGCTGGTTAGGCGTTTTCGCTGTCCGCGAAACTGACTCAGCCCACGACGAATATCATCGACGGGAATCCCCATCGTATGGGCGACTGCAATAGCAGCCAATGCATTGTACAAATTATGCTCGCCGGGAATAGGGACAAAAAATGACTCTTTTTCTCCATGCAAAGAACATTCGAATCGAAACCCATTGCCCTCTAATTGCATTCGCCCTGCCTTATAGTCCGCCTCCTGCTCCTTGCCAAATGTCACAACTTTTCCCGTGAACGACCCCAGGTAAGGCTGTTGAACAAACTCGCGAGAATAGGGACAGTCCCCATTCAGAAAAATGGTTCCTGTAGGTTTCATATGACGAATTAACTCCGTTTTTGCTAATGCCAGCTTCCTCGCATCACCGCCGAAATTTCCGATATGAGCCGTGCCAATATTCGTGATGACTCCCATCGACGGCTGTATGATTTTGCAATGCTGTCGCAAATGACCACTTCGATAAATACCATACTCAAGCACTGCAGCCTTGTGCTCGTCCCTAATTCTTTTGGCATGCGCTCTTGTATTTCCCAGGAAGTTCTTGTTGTACATCGATTTATATGTGTGCATGCGTAGATTCAGGATGGTATAGATCATTTCTTTTGTTGTGGTCTTCCCTGCACTTCCCGTCACAGCGATAACTGGCTTGTCGAGAATCAGTGTCTTTAACGGTACAGCAGCTCTTCTCTTCTTTTTCACGGGTATCACCCCTTTGCCTCGTTCTTCTCTCGATCAGCTTTCCTATTGTATGAACGGCATAGACAGCCTGTATAGACCATTATCTATGAAAACGTTCCGCTACTATCCAAATCAGACGGACGACTTCTGGAATAGAGTAGGAGGGGAGGTGAAGCACATGAAAAAGAAGGCCACCATCGCCGCTGTAGGCGACATCCTGATGTGGAAAGAGCAGGTGGCAACTGCCAGACTGCCTGGTACAGATCAATTCTCTTTTACGGATATGTTTCACCCCGTGACACCGATTCTCTCTGCGGCAGATCTCACGATTGGCAATTTAGAAACCACCTTTTCTGGGAAAACACAGCCCTATCAAATCGGTTCGGCACGAACCGGTTACCCTCGCTTCAACTGTCCAGATGAATTGGCTCGAGACTTGAAATCATCTGGCTTTGACGTATTGACTACAGTGAATAATCACTGTCTGGATGGCGGAGTAACCGGACTATGCCGAACCCTTGATGTTTTGGATCGATACAAGCTTGCTCATACCGGAACCTATCGAAGCCCCGAGGAGGCAAATACCTTCCTGATCAAGGAGGTAAACGGCATTCGCATCGCTATGCTTGCTTACACCTACGGGACAAACAAGCAGGTGATCCCCGCTCATACGCCATGGATCGTCCGACTTCTTCATTTTGATAGGATATTATCCGACCTGAGAAAGGTCCGTCCTCTCGTCGATGTTGTGATCATCTCCCTCCACTTTGGGATTGAATTCCGCTATACACCGACGACTCGCCAGCGACAGCTCGTACAAAGCCTGCTTGACAACGGTGCTGATGTCATCCTCGGAGCTCACCCACATGTTCTGCAGCCTGTTGTCACCCCGAGTATCATGACTGCGCACGGAACAAAGAGACAAACACTAGTCGCGTATTCTTTGGGCAATTTCACATCAGAGAAAATGCTCTCGTTTGATCAATCTCAGTGTGGAGCTATCCTGCGATTTACTGTCGAAAAGGATGAGAGGAATCAGATTTCACTCGAGCAAATTTCAGTCATCCCGACGTTTTCGCAACGATATGTAAGTCAAGGGCGCATTTGCTTTCGTGTCATCCCCATGCGTTCCTATTTGAAAAGCCCTGATCTGTATGTACGACCCCTACAGAGAAAAAAGCTCCAGCTGCTGTGGAATCGCGCCATCCGCATCATAGGCAGGTCGCGAGGTGTATTGATTGAATAACACTGGAGCAAATGAGGGAGCGGGCAGTTTGCTCCCTACCCTTCCTCTTTTCCTACATAGACCACGATTGACGATTCACAGAACATTTTGGTAAAATCCATTTGTAACTAACAAATTTACTTTAGATGGTTACAAAGGAGAGATGACTTGCATGATCACCGTTCGCCGTATCCACCCGGAAGATTTACCTGCATTTCTTGCCTTCCCGGATCACCCTGCGTCCGTTCGGAATGATATCGCTCTTTACCTCGACAAAATGTTCACACAAGGAGCCATGCGTCAGGACTGGTGCTTCGTTCTAGAGGTACAGGGTGAGATCACAGGTCGTCTTGCCTTCTGGACATTGCCTGGCAGTAAACAAGCGACTGATTTGGTATTGTGGGAGCTTCCATGGAAAGAAACAGAATGTCCTTCGCTTGGAGCTCATTTCTTACGCGAAGTCTTCACACTTATGGCAGGGAATCTTTCGGAGAAAATCGGATATGTTCTGGATTCACCTTCCTCCTCTCCCCAATGGCAAACGGATCACCAAGAGCGAAGAATTGTTCTGGAAGCGCTCGGCTTTCGAATTAGCCGGGAAACAAACCGCTTCGAATGGCATGCACCGATTGAGACAACTGCTATACCTTCAGTAGGAACACACGATCCGATCGTGTACCGCAGTCTTCCTGAGGTTGGCGAGGCTGCTTTTGTGGATGCTATCATGTGCGTCTCACAATTCACCCATGATCAACAAATTACAGAGGAGCGCTTGGAAAAAGGTCCGCTCGCCCAAGCACAGGAAATGTTCCAAGATTTGCAACAAATGAAATACGAACCGGAATGGTGGCAACTCGCCTATACAGTAAAAAATGAGCTCATTGGTTTCTTGATGCCTACGGTCAGCCCTACCTTTGCTACTATTGGATACATCGGTGTTCTCCCCGAGCAAAGAGGACACGGCTACATTGATCGATTGCTGAAGCAGGCCACGGACGTTCTTGTACAAGCAGGAGAAACATACATCCGCGCAGATACTGATGTTAAAAACACACCAATGGCCAAAGCCTTTTTACGTGCTGGATACCACCAGTTTGCCCATCGCCAAGAATTTTCCCTGGATTCAGACTTGTTGCTGTAATGGACATACAAAAAAGGGGGTGATTGTAATAACAATCACTCCCCTTGCTTACCTCATATGAACAAAATTTATGGCACAATCTCAGACATTTCTTCTGGGCATACAGCTTGCTTTAGCATCTCTGTCGCCTGATCCGTATCTACGTCTTTTACCAGTTCAATCTCACTAATGAGGAGCTGCTGCGCATTATCCAGCATCACTTTGTCACTCGTTCCCAATACTTTCTCTTTACTCATACCAACCAAATCGCGAATGACCTCAGATTGCTCGTAAATATCGCCACTCTTCATTTTTTCTGTATGAAGCTTGTAGCGCTGCGCTGCATTCAAGGTGGTGTCGCGTTGTCCCTCTCGCATGGCGGCCAAAACATTCTTCAGAATGTCGGCTTCGACCACCTTTCGAATACCAAGAGCGGACATCTTTTCAACCGGGACCATGATGTTTAACTCTTTCAGCAGCATGTTGAGCACATAATAGAGGTGTTTTTCACCCAGAAATTCTTTCTCCTCCATCGCCTCGATTACGCCTGCTCCGTGCATCGGATAAAAAACCTTGTCTCCAACTTGAAACATACGTCCACCTCCTTCAAAGCAATCTATAACCATTATAGCACAAAAATTGAATTTAAAATTTTTTATTTTATCATGAGGGTTAAAATTAAGTCAATAAAAAATTTACATCTTACTTATTGAGCGTTTCTGTTGCCATTCGCCGCCTAGTTTAAATACGATCACACCCCCGACAATGACCAGAACCCCAAGCAATTGCGTAAAAGTAATCGGCACTTGAACCAGCCCTAACCAGCCGATTGAATCCGACCATAAAGCAAAGCCAAGCTGGGCAGTGAGAACGATGGAGATGGCATACGTTGGGCCAAGTAGTCTCATTCCTTGCACCAGACAAAAGACCACTCCAACGCCGATCATACCACTAAACCAGTACCACGTCTGCATAGCTGGAAGCGAAAACAGCTGATTTCCTTCGAAAAGAAGACCCATCGTCAAAGAAGACAGAAATCCCATCCCAAGCACTAGTGTCGTCGTAGACCATGTTCCTGCCTGTTCACTTACTTTCCTGTTGAAAATATTTTGCAGGCTGACCAACAAGCCAGCCAGTAACGCGAAGAATAGTCCGACTACCATGATTTTGACACTCCTGTCTCATTATTCGTTCGGAGTCTCGCTCGCCATTTTAGCTAAACCTTCCCGATCCTTGATTAGAAGGAATCCATTGGCACGCTCAATCAGTCCCTCCTTGCAGAACTGTTGGATGACCCGATTCAAATGTCTGTAGCTCGTCCCAATCATATTCGCTGCATCCAAAAGATTGCTCGTACTGATTTGTTCTTTGTTGGCAGGATTCCACTCTTCTACCGAAACAGTCAACAAATAACGAGCAAAACGTACTTCTACTGGGTACAGAAGGTTGATGCTTAATGAGTTGGACTTTAGACAAAATTTATGTGTAATGATTTGCAGTAAAAATTGCAGGAGTGGAGCGTAGTCTGTTCCGTATTTTTTCAACCAGCGATAATGAATCCCGATCATTTGAACAGATGAGGCTGCTTCCACCGAATTCAGATAAGAAATTCCCCTTACATACTCAATATCTCCGATCACTTCAAGCGGCTTTTTAAAGGAAAGGATCAGGGTTTTCCCTTCGGGGGAAGTCGTAAAAACCTTTAGTTTTCCCTTCACCAAAACATACAGATGACAGGCCGTTTCGCCTTGAGCACAAATGAGCTCCCCTTGATCAAATTGGAACAAGGACAAATGCGGCAGAAAAGGCTCATGAAAGACAGACGCTAACTGATGGGCATGCAGATATTCTTGCAAAAGCTCACGATTTTCGATTTCCTTCATTCCACTGTTTCACCCTCTCGTCATCAGGCCCTCAGTATCAGCACACCCAGAATCATCATCCCGATCCCAATAAAATGCGGCAGCCTCATCTTTTGTTTATCAACACCGAACCAGCCAATACTGTCAATGAGAAAAGTTAGGCTTAGCTGCGCTATCAAGAGGGCTGAAATCGTCATGGTTACCCCGATATGGTGGATGGCCGTAACATTGCTAAAAATGATAAACGCGGCGAAAGCTCCACCCGTCAAATATAACGGTTTCACTCGCCTGTATGCCTGCCATTTTCCATCTCGGAAGAACAACAGGAGTAAAAAAGCCGTGAGGAAACCCGTTAACTGCGTAAGTGTCGCAGTTTGCCAAGTCCCAATATCTTGACTGATTCTTGAATTCGCTACACCTTGCAAGGTAATGAAAACGCCGCCTAAAATAGCAAAAATTATCCCTTTCATCCTCTCACCTCACACTGATCTGTTCCTAATTAAAAAGGATCGCAAGGTGGATTGGGAAGGACATATGTCCTCATGATTTTCGTTGCAAAAAACAAAGGAGAGGACCTTCCCGTTAGAAGGACCTCTCGCTCATTCTTCTCATTGAATCTTTTTTTGTTTCACGATTCCTATTACAAGGAGAACGATCATCCCAATGATGGTGATCAGCAGAAACCATTTCCCAAAGCCGCCTCCCCATCCTAGCGCAATGGAAACCGACTCCAACAAGATTACGGAAAAAATAAGTAAACAACTATTTTTTATTTGGTTCACGATTTTTCGACTGTGCAAATAAAACTGATCGGCATTCGATTCAGTGAAGCGTGCCGGATAGTTATGGAGCTCTGGATGCTTTTCGAGTACCTGCATGAGGAAAATGATAAAGACTCCAATCCCAGGTAAAAGAAGCAGTTCCCATTTTGAGCCCCAGCGATCTACTTCCCCCAAAGCATTGTAATGGGCAGGCACCTCGTCAGGAAGCTTATTCCATGCAAAGACTAAAAAGAGTAACGATCCCACGAAAAATAAAACACCAATTATATCCCAAACCCATTCGCTGCCTGTCTTTGGTATATTTGTGGTTGGTCTCTTCATATTCTCCCTCCTTACCGCTGCTCCTCCTACACGCATTGTACCATTTATGTTCATTTGCGAGTCAAGGTCAATCCGTCACACACTTCTGGGCGTTTTTACATATCTTGATGTGGAGTAAGGAGGGAACAACTGTGAACGACCCATTGCGAGAAAGTATGTTGTTTGAGCATCGTTTCTGGCTACAAATTCTGGGCGATCATGCCCGCTTTATTTTTCAATCACTCGCTCCGAATGAAGAGCAGGAGATTGAAAGAGCCGTATACTTTATCGTGTCATTCGATAACTTACTGGATAACGCTAGGCAAAACCTCTCTTCCGATGAACTACACACACTCAACCAGCAAGCAAGTGCACTCACCCAACAACTCCGTGATTTTAAACTCCACATTTTAGAAAGGCACCTCATCAGTAAAATATCCATCAGCCTTCCTCCAACGTTTATGAACCACATGGTCAATGAGCTAGAAGAATACGAGCGAATTTTGCATGCTTTTCTCTCCAAAGGCTTGCCACCTTCCAATCATCCGGTAGATCTCCACATCCTCTGGCTTTCTGATGCGGTAGGGCATGCAGCCACCATCACTTCCCTTTTGGACATGGTGGAAAAAGACTATCAGCATAAAAGTGAACAATTTACCAAAAAGTTCGAGCATTTTTACCTAAAAGCGGTGGAATTGGCCGGGTATCTCCGAACAAACCTGAATAACTTTCCGGCACTACGCCATTTTAACCATCAAGCAGAAATGGAAATGAAGCTTTTTCAAGTATTCTTGCATGAATTGGAAGAGATGCGGATGCGCGATGAATTACTTGGAGTTTTCTCTCCGCTCATGGCCGACCATATGTCTCGGGAAGAATGCTACTATTTGATGAAGCTATCTGAGGTTGCCAACGTGCAATCACCAGACTGTTTCCCGACCAGACCGCGAATCGAGTAAAAGATTAACCTTGTTCAGAACCGGGCGAAAGCTAAAGGCTTTACGCCTCTTTTTCATTCCTTCTTTGCGATATCCACTCATGCATAAGCAAGCAGAAAGCTGTCCTCATATCCTATAAAGTACCAACCGTTAAGGGGGATGTGTCATGGATCCGATTGAGCATCATAGGCAGCGAATGCATCACCACATGAGGCAAGCAGAACGTTATCGCTCTTTAGCTTTTCAACAGCGCCATGATCGCATGCGTCATCATATCTTTCGAGAAAGAGAACACTTCCATCGCATGCGGGCCCATCACCACAGAACGCAAATGCATTCGATGCGTCGTTATTAACTTGGAAAACTCCCGTTATTGGGAGTTTTTTTTATGGGACAAGCTAGAAAACACTCGAAACAATCATATGGCGAAATGGGCTTGGTTCAGATGTGGATTCTGTGCTCATGCCCATTCACGAAACTGGGTAAACGCATAGACATACATCATATGTGATCAAAAGTGGAAAATGGGCGATGATCTGCCCAAATCCTTATGCGGAGGTACTATATGACTGATGCTTTTGTTGAACGTTCGTTAGAGGAAATACGTTTTTGGTCTCGCATTATGAAAGAACACTCCCTGTTTCTCAAATTGGGCTTTAACTGCGAAGACACAAAATTGATTGAAGAGGCGGATCGCTTTTACAGCATTTTTGAAGAAATTGAAAGCCAAGCCCTTGCCTTTTCTTCTGACGTAGATCCTCAACGAATCTATGACTTTAATCAAATCGTTCACAATGCCGTTTCCTATATTTGGGCTTTTAAACGCAAAGTACTCGGACTCATTATTCGTTGCAAAATCGGTGGTAACAACTTTCCTCTCTTGGTCGATCACACAAGTAGGGAGGCTGCCTATTTTCGGAATCGATTAGAACAACTGAATACGGGAAATCTTGATCCCTTACCTGATGCCGTGATTAATGAGAATGTCTTCTTCCTACGAATCATGGCAGACCATGCGAAATTTATTAACCATTTGCTCGATCCTTCCGAAAGAAAGCTAGTAGATCAAGCTAGAGAATTTAGTCATGATTTTGATCAATTATTGTTCCAAGCCCAGGATCTTGATTCCATGCGCCCCCAGTCTCAAACGAAACCGCTACTGAATCAATTTGTGGATCAAAATCGCGTATCCGTCCGTCAATTGCGTGACTTCAAAAAAACTGCTCGTGATCTGATTGAGGAATGCAAAATTAAGAGCATCATCCCCCCATTGCTCGCTGACCATGTATTTAGAGAAGCCTCGCATTTTCTAGAGATTTTAGATGCCTTTGAGGTATCCCTTACACACGCAAAGTAGCTATCAGAAATAAGAATAACCCGTCTCCAATAAAACAGGGACGGGTTTTGTATTGCTTGAACGAATTAAATAAAATCCCAGATTTCTACTTTTATTTGTAATTTATTCCTTTTAATGTTTTGCATAAACAAAAGAACTATACTATATTTTTATTGGAAATAGACGATTTATCCATTTTTAACAATTAAAGGAGGCGCTTGATGTTTTTAGCAAAAGGATATCGTAAGCAAATTTTTAGTTTGGCACTCATGTTTTCTGTTATATTTTCTGGTCAAAGCATTGGGCATGCAGAAGATCAAAACTCAGTTGATTTAATTCCAACTATGACGAGTAACACATCACCTACAGGCATCGCAAGTGCGAATAACATTTGGAATACAGAAAATGATGCCTATAAAGCCTTCGACGATGATGAAAAAACCTCTTGGCATCCGGCCAATATTAGTCGTTTCCCATATTATTTGGGATATGAGTTTCCAACTGAAACAGTAGTTGGAAAGTATACGATCAAATTAGCCTCTGACATGACATATAGACATTTAGAAGCTCCTACCACTTGGACGTTTGAAGGTTGGAATGGTACGAACTGGATTCCCCTAGACATAAAAACGAATATAACAGGATGGACACTTGGTGAGAAAAGAGAATTTACATTTGCTAACTCCAAGCCATATAAAGCGTATCGCTTAAATATTACTGCCAATAATGGGCATGGCAATACTCATACCGTAATTAGTGAAATTGAATTCATGCAAGGAAATGCTGAGATGCCAAATCCAGATCCGGACCCAGATCCAGATCCAAATCCAGACCCTAATCCAGACCCAAATCCAGACCCTAATCCAAATCCAGACCCTCAGCCATCCGGTGATAACGCACTTCTTGTTATCAAGATGATCAGTGGACTCGAGAAAGAGTTTGAATTGACTGCATCCGAAGTTCAAGACTTTATCGACTGGTATAATGGTCGTGCAGACGGTCGTGGAAAAGAAACCTATATGTTCGATAAGGACTTTAACAAGGGGCCATTTACTGCTAGAAAAGATTATGTAGCATTCAGTAAGATCCAATCCTTTGAAGTCATGGAATATACCAAATAATACAATGAGGCACCTCCTCTAAGACAGGATGGTGCCTCATCGAATTATTAACTAAGAAAGTCTCTTTAGAATAGAGACTAGTTAAACAGCAATGCAACCAAAAACATAATGATTACATACCCTGGTATTACAGCAAGTTGTATAGTAATTTTTCTATTGTTAATAAAATGAGCCCAGTAAAAAGATGTTGACCCCAACACTGACATGCATAAATAAAATACAAAAGAATTTCCCTGCAATATAAACCTATGTACCAAATATGAATACATGATGCCCGTTAATACAAAGATCAAATTTACAAGAAAACGGTTTACTATCTTGGATGTAAAAGAAAATACCAATTCTCCAATTAAGCATCCAACATAGCAAAACGGTAGTAAATAAAACCCCAACATAAATGTCAAGGAAGTTAAAGCGTTAACCACTCCTACACCTTGATATGAAATGAAGGTGAACATACTAATGATATACAATATGGCACTGACAAGAAATGCTACACCTGCTGCACTAAAAAAACGTAAAGTACGCATAAACACCTCATTAAATTGTTCATTTTTGTAGAAAACACGCTTGAACACTTGCAATGACTGCGTTCGCGCTGCCTTGGCTAGTGGACTGGCATACAAGTGACACCTTTACCAAAATGCCTGCATCCATGTATGTGAGCTGATCAACTAACATATGCGACCGACTGCCATTCTTCATCTTCACAAACTTGACATCTCTCCCTACTCGATAAAAAAAGCACCCAAGAGGTGCTTTTTCGTTTATCTATTCCGTTAGCCATTATTTTAACACAAGATAAATAACCGTATCTTGACCTCTTGTCCCTCTAATTTCCACCGCGTTTGATACTGCGATTACATTATTGTTTTGGTCTAAAGCATAAGCATGTATTCTGTACAGTTTTCCAATACTTAAACTATAAATTTTAGTGCTAGTAGTGTACGCAGTACCAGTCATATCCTCATATCCATCGGTTACATTGTAACGAACCCACTTATATCTATCTACATTTGGAACATGATTAAAACGTACTTCAATATCTTGAAACTCTTGCTGATCGACAGAAGCTTTTGATAAATCGTTAGATGATGAATTTTGGGTGGTTGCAGTGGTTACAGGTGTTTGCTGTCCCTCTTGCGCAAATGCAGGCACTGCTGAAGTTAATAATGCCACTGTTGCTAAACTAGTCATAATCTTTTTCATCGTAAAACACTCCTTCTTAATCTTCTTTTTACCCGCCATCAGAAGAGAAGCAAGTTGATAGGGAGTGAACCTGGTAGCCGACATTCGAGCACTGGTCTTATCGTAATCATGATGAATTTCAGTGTAACTCGCACCAAGAATAAGCTCAAAGCTCACTAATGCCATTCACCGATTCCCATTTTATTCCAGTCACAAAGACATCATAACACTCATTTTTAAACAATACAATCGTACTATTTAAAAATGTCCGAATTTTTTTCTTGTTACAATCATGAGAAGAGAATAAGCAGACACTTCGAATTCTCCTTGAAATCGTACCGACAGATAACAAAACAATGGCAGAACGATCTGGCTTTTACTACACTTCAGCCATTTCATTATTTCCTGATGTCCCACCAGTCTTTGTATTCAGGCAGCGTATTTTTCAATGTCTGTATGATGTGGGAAACCGGATCGCTAGTTGAAAGGATGTGAATGTCGACTTTCTCTAAAGCCTCACGAAGCCGCCTCTTTCAAGTTCCTCAATTCTCTTAGCTGCATATGTATCAACTGGGGTACCAGATGATACAAGAATATCTTTGATGTGAGCATTCATCTCTGGATACGTTTTAATACCCATTCCCTCACCTCATCACAATTTCTCTTATGTTAAAATGCAATCTCTTTCCCCTGATTTGTAACAAAAAAGATATTTACATTTTTTAGAAACAAATGTAAATTACAAAATAGTAATTACCAAATTTTAGGATGTTTTGTTTATGAAGTTAAAGAAACTGATTTCAACGCTTGGACTTACGACTTGCCTACTTTCCATGTCATCGTCAGCATTCGCTATGGGTGATGCCAGAGAGACTGATAGTTTTGACTCACCGAATTATTTTCAAGGAATTGGGGATAGTTTTGAAGGTACTCTTTACAAAGTATATCCAGATTTTGAAAGACCAATGGATCATGACTATTTTCAATGGACAAACGACACAGGCCAAGGAAAAACATTTTATGTTAATTTCGACACCTATCAAAATCGCAGCCTAGACTATATGATTCGTGATATGAGTGTTGGTGGTCCAACACACCAAGTGTTTAAAGATACTGGACGCGAATCCTGGTATGTATATTTGCCCGCTGGCGAAAAAATTAAAATACATGTTTCTTCCCAAGATGCAATAAGAGTTGACCCCAATGTGAAATATATCATTGCCTTGAGCGAGCGTCCTTGGTGGTAGATTTGTAGCAAGATTTAGAGGGCTGCTAAAAGCAGTTCCTCTAAATCACTTGCATTCTAACATTACAATTGTAATGTTTTGTAAAATGCTGCTTTTTTGCTGTTTAGCGCTCTTCAACATTTGCGAGATTCTTGTGAGACGCGTTTGATAGGATGAAAATGCCCATTGTAAAAACTTTCTTATACGTTGATGGAACGCCTTGTGCGATGAAAGTCACCCGCACGGTGTAGGCTCGAACGAAAACCCTCATAAACAGAAGGGAATAAGTCGAGAATATCAATCAAAAACCCGAAATCATTCAAGGCTTTACACCAGCAAAAATCACCACGCATGTAGGCGGTAATTCGGGTTGGTCGTTTTTTAGAGCTTTTAAATATCCAGATGGTGATCCTCTAACTTTTTCCATTACTGCACTGGACAGCAGTAGGGGCTTTTAGTGATTTGAGGAGATCGCTTAATGTATAATCTATGCGTTCTTTTGTATTAATCGTTTCCTTGATCGATTCCCCCGCGTTTACTTCTTTGTAAAAGTAATTTGTGCTTTGATCAGCAACCAAATAGAAAAGCCACCCGGCATCCGAGTGGCTTCACCTCATTTTTTCCAGAGAACGAACTACGAAATGCTTCCATCAAAATAGCGTCCTCCACTGCGAAAAAACTACCGATTCTGCGGCTGTTTCGTCCGATAAAACTCATTAAACAACTTCATTAACGCTCTCTTTTCGATACGAGATACATACGACCGAGAAATGCCCAGCTCCCTTGCAATTTCGCGCTGTGTCTTTTCTTTGTCCTGATCCAGCCCAAATCTGCCGATGATGACCTCTTTTTCTCGCTCATCGAGGATGTGGATGTGCTGATAAATTTTATTGGACTCCAGCTTGAGCTGCACAGCATCGACCACTTCGTCGGTTTCTGTGCCAAGGACGTCGATTAAGGTGATTTCATTCACCCTATGTCTTTATCTGTATTCTATATAAGCTTCGCTTTTTAAAAGTACACACGATAGTCGAAGTAAATTCTCAAAATGAATATAGTTCCAATAATCAAGAAATAAAAAAATCCCGTCTCCTCAAAACAGGGACTGGTTTGCTATTTCTTGAACACCTTATGAACATTTCCCTGAGCATTCCTTTGATTTGAATTTATACCTATAACTGTTTTGCTCAATTCATTGAAATGTAATATATTCCTATGTGATATTATCCATTTTTAACAGTTCAAGGAGGATTTTATGAATTTTGTAAAGGCGTGTAGTAAACTTTTTGTAAGTATAGGTCTAATCACTGCTATTTTATTTTCTGGTCAAAACATTGGTCATGCAGAAGATCAATATACCAATGATTTAGTTCCTAAGATGACTAGTAATAATTCACCTAGCGGTGTAGTACGTTCAAGTAGTATATGGAGCGTGAACAACCACCAACCTTTTAATGTTTTTAATGATTCAGATGCAGACTATGGTTGGTCTAGTGCTCAAAGTACGCTTTATGGATGGGTTTCATATGAGTTCTCTGCTCCAACTAAGATTCAAAAGTATACGATAAAGCCTCGGGCTAATAATATTGATAACCTATTGGAACTCCCTAAAGATTGGACTTTCGAGGGTTCGAATGGCACAGATTGGATAATTTTAGATACACGTTCTAACATTAAAGATTGGGCAATGGGTCAAAAAAAGGAATTCACTTTTGATAACGACACTGAGTATCTTGCATATCGCATAAACGTAACAAAGAACAACGGTTCCTCCAAATTTGTCACAATCGGAGAAATGGAAATGATGGCGAAAATTAGTGAATCACCAGAACCAGAGCCTAACCCTGAGCCTAATCCTGATCCAAATCCAGACCCAACTCCAGACCCAACTCCAGAACCTACTGGTGACAATGCTCTTCTTGTTATTAAAATGATCAGTGGACTCGAGAAAGAATTTGAGCTATCTGCATTTGAAGTACAAGACTTTATCGACTGGTATAATGGCCGTGCAGACGGACGTGGCAAAGAAACATATATGTTCGATAAGGACTTTAACAAGGGACCATTTACTGCTCGGAAAGATTATGTAGCATTCAACAAGATTCAATCCTTTGAAGTTATGGAATATACCAAATAACACGATGAGTCACCTCCTATAAAACAGGAAGATGCCTCATCATCTCTTTTCATCCAATCAATCCTAAACAAACCTCTGCTCTTTCCAAGGTTCACCGTACATATACTTGTGTAACCATTAAACGATTTTTAAACAATCAAACCCGTCTCCTCAAAACAGGGACGGGTTGTCATTTGACATTGGGTTATCTAATTTCTGCAGCTATTCCCTAGTTTGTTGCTTTAATTCCTTTTCTTTTTCATCAGAGATATTAAAGGCCTTTTTAAAATTTGGTACGGTTTGATCTTCCAACGGTTGTGAATTAATCCACTTCATAAATTCTTCTTCCCCTACATAATTTATTAGGGTGTCTTCAAAAAAGTATTCTTGACTGTCAAATTTATGTAATAATTCATCTTCCGCTTGATGCTCTTCGGTTTGATGCTCTTCATGTGGCGCAAAGGTCGGGCCATCAAAGTAGTGAGGCCAGAAGTATTTAGGATCTATTGTATTTGAATAGGTAATATCCTTCCCATCATACTCCCCTTCATTATTTATATCGATATGCAAATGAGGACCAGTAGTATCTGTACCAGTATTTCCTGATACCGCAATTTCTTCTCCTTTCTTCACAGAATCACCCGTAGATACAGATTTGGATTTTAAATGAAGAAACCTTATTACTAGTTTAGTATTCGTGTCAGGGTCCTTGTCTCTTGTTTCAATTGCCACATAATTGCCTGCACTTGTCCAATAACCTGCACTTAATACGGTTCCTTTTTGTGGACTGTATACAGGCTCTTTATTTACTGCAATATCCATTCCTTTATGACTTTTAGAATATCCCCTACTTAATTCACTATCAGTAGTAACCCAACTCCAGTTAAAATCGTCGTATGGATTTATCCCTTCTGCGTAAGCTGTTCCATTGCCAGCACTAACTACAGCTGATACTGCGAGAGCTAAACCAAGAATACCCGCCCTTATCTTTCTCATATTTCCATTCCTTTCATTTTATGGTATATTATTACCAATATGATTATAGTATTTTTTTGCCAAATTTTCAATTAATTCAGATGATAAATATGTAAAAAGGTGGGGATTTAAATGTACAAAAAGTTAAAAGTATTCTTGTTGCTTTCTGTAGTTTCAATAGCTGGCTGTACTACTAGTAACAATGCGTCATCCATGCAAGCAAGTCCCCAGCCTCAATCCGTAGACTATAATAAAAAGCTAGATATTCTTGATCGATTAGAGAACCACGACACTACCTTAAGTCGAATGACAGAAATACTAACGATTGAATGGCATCAATTATTTACACAAAAGAATGAAGAGGATTTATGGAATACATATTTTTATCTCACTTGGAATTTACGTCCAAACGAAAAAGAACTAGTAAAGAAAGAATTATCTACAACCCATAAAGAGCTCGCAACATACTTGGAAATGCAGAAAAAAGGCATCCTTCCCGCAAAGGAAGTACATGTAAAGAATATTATGGCTGAAAGAAACTCCAATAATGACGGTTATCTCGTTAAAGCAAGTTACCTTCTAACACTAAAAGACGGTACAACCAAAGAGGTATGGGTTGAACTTAACGCAGACGACTACATGGAAACTTTTAATCCTCGTTTTAACACTATAGCTACTGGAGAAAATCTTCCTGAGCCTAAAAATGAACAAGAGAGATTACGTCGTGAATTTATACTCAGGGCGCTTGACTACAATGTCATTAAAAAAATGTCTTATGATGAAATTTTAGAGATGATCGACATGAAACCAGTCGATACAAAGTAAACCTATGTACGTTAAATTGCTTAAAAAGGATTTAAGGTTTCGACTTTCTGAAATCTTGGTCAAATAAAGTGTCTCTTTCGTCTGCCCACAGATTCCAGATACAAATAAACATTTCACAGTAAACAACCCGTCTCCTTAAAACAGGGACGGGTTGTTTACTAGCCAGCTAGAATAAAATCGACGAATACTGGCGATCGTAGCATGCCACTCTTTGTCCAGTTTCTCATTTTGACGCGAGCCTTTATCTGAGGCTGAACGTAAACATACTCACGATCCTCACCAGTAATCAACTGTTTCGCCACTCCATAAAACGCCTGCTTGTGCGTAGGAGGCACACCTAGTTCGATGACACCTGCAGGTCGACCGTTGTAATGTGCCAACCATCCGAAGTCACTTTTACGCCAGCCGGCAATATGGACATCAGCATACGTGTAGTTGATTACCTTTATGAAATCGTTTGTACGTTTATCCGAGTGGTATCGCCCGTCTTTACTCTTGGCGACTATTCCCTCCATGTTTCGAGCAGCAATTGCGTCCCATAAGTCCTCACCTTGTCCGTCAATGTACGCTATTTTACTCATGGTCGGCGAATCCGATATTGCCCGATCTAATACGGCTTTACGCTCCATTAGGGTAAGGCCTCTTAGGTCGGCCCCATCAAAATGTATGATATCGAATACAACGTAGGATATCGGAAGACGGGACTTTCTCGACTGGAATCGTGACATTGTTAATTCAAAGTCAGGAATGCCTGTGTCTGGGTCCATCACCGCCAGCTCACCGTCCAGTATCATGTCAGGACCATCTGTTATTAGTTCTGGGTACTTCGAGGTCACATCGTTGTTATGCCTTGTGTAAAGGCGCGTCTGTCCATTACTTCGTGATAAGATCAGGCGGTGGCCGTCGATCTTAGGCTCGAAGACGTAACGTCCATCCGAAAATGGTTTATCAGCTTGCTCGAGCAGCATCGGGTATATAAATTCCATATAGCATCACCGCTATAATTGTACCAATCAGTCGTAAAATATTAATTGGTAATTACTTCATCAGCAACGTTAAACTAACGGGCAGTTTAACTTAATAATCGCCAAGATAAGGAAGCGAGGCTGATTCACGAACACAATATCAGGGTGAAAGACAGATTTAATCCGCTGAAGTCAATTAGTTCAATAAAATACCGGGAGCCTAGGAGTTTATTTTCTGGTCCAAGGCACCGCTGTTTTATTTGGTAGTGATTTTTGTCCTTCAAGATTTCGCTATGCCAACAGTTTCAGTCTGAATACGTTATTAACTTCGACACTTACATCATTGGATCATAATTCGACAGGAATTTGCGTAATTGTAACCGATCCGCATCCCATACTTCATTAAGTGGCATTAATTCTGTTAATATATTGAATTTTCAAATGATTGTATTTACGTAAACAGTATAAACTGCACTTTGTGTAATGTTAGGATTTGCAAAAAGACTAACAGCATCATTACGAAGCAGTGGATTTCCAGGAATGGTACTGGTCCAAGAAATGGTTGCAGGAGCCAAGACATAAGGAGCATTGTTAGATACAAAAACATTATTAGTTGGAACCCCTTCGCCATCTGAAGGGCGACTTGAAAAGATAATGGTGCCCGTAATTGTGTCCGTAGTTACTAGAGTTATGGTTGAGACCACGTCAGCAGCAGGAGGACTAGCTGCATTGTTAGGAACATTTTTGCTAATTTCAAAGAGATAAGTTCCAGGAGCAAGGTTATTGACATTGATAGAACCAGAGAACCCAACTATTGATCCAGGCCCTGCAACAACATAAGGAATAACATTAGAAACTGCGCCTGGGGACCCAGCCATTCTTTGAAAGCCTGCATTCGTTCCTCCAAAAAAGATAG
>NZ_JBEAES010000026.1:0-72315 GCF_050477165.1 Brevibacillus sp. FIR094
TTCTTAACGTTGCCTAGACTTTTTTAAAAGTGTCCTTTACAAAGGGGACAGTTTAGCATGTCGGCGGCTCTTTTATTTTTCTTTCGGGAACTGTGCTCAAAAAAATTTGCCGGACCTCTTGTCTTTTTGCACACTGTTTGTAAGAGGTGGAGGGGGAGCGTATGCACAAGTATTTGCTGTATATCAAAGCTGGCAGCGGCGGATCTACACATCAGGTGCAGGCTTATGTCACACCGAGCTTTTCTGTGGATCGTGCCTTTTGGCAGGAGAGGGAAGGCTGCGTACTGCATGTCATTGGTAAGACGGCGTCACTTGCGCTGGCCTTTTCCTTGCGTGAGAGGGTGAACGGGCATTTGGCTCAAGGAGTCAGGGAAGAACGGATGTTGACGGATGGGTATGTAAACGAGTTGAGGTCACTTGTGGCAACAACTGTGTGCGAAGCAAGCCGCCTGTATGGACGAGATGTAGAGAATGCGAGGGAACGTCGAGAACAGGGGTGGTTTACCTGGGAGCCAGTCGAGGCTAGTGTAAAAGTTACGTATCGAGATAGAGTAACACCGAAGAAATTCCTCGATGACCAGTTACGTCCTTTGGGTGGTCGTCAGCTTCTGCATAGGAGTTCATCTCTAGAGCATTCGGAAGCGGTTGTTTTGAGCGAGCTTCTGAGCGGGCGTGCGCTCTTTTGGGACGAGATCCTGACCTTGCTGAAAAAGCAAGCAGTGGACATTGAAGATTTGTCAGCCATTTTGCATTCCTTTGTGCTCGCAAACAAAGCGGAGTGGCGGCCTGGCATTCGGTTTTCGGTTGCAAAAGGCTGGTTGCGCAATCGATTAGAAATGGTTTGTGAGCGCTGTGGGAGTGTGGGGGAGAAGGTAGAGCTTACCTATTGCCATACGTGTGAGCAAGGCTGTGCCTACTGTACAGCCTGTTTGGGAATGGGCAGGAGTAAATGCTGCACGCCGTATTTCTTAATGGCAGTAGGTGGGCCGACGATTTGTCGTGCAGACAAATTAGAGAATGCGGTGAGGTTGGAGTGGACGGGAAAGTATTCGGCAGGTCAATCACGGGCAGCTGAGCGAGCGCGCTCTTTTGTAGCCAATCCGCGGCCGGGGTTGTCTGAGTTTTTGATTTGGGCTGTTTGCGGGGCAGGCAAAACAGAGCTTCTTTTTCCATCGGTCCAGGAGGCGCTCGTTGCAAGAGGCCGTGTACTGATTGCAACTCCACGGAAGGATGTCGTTCTTGAACTGGCACCGCGTATTCGCCGAGTTTTCCCAAAAGCAAAAGTGATTGCAGTTCATGGCTCCAGTACCGAGAAGTGGGAGGAGAGCGATATTACGATTGCCACAACCCATCAGGTAATACGCTATTACAAGAGGTTTTCGCTGGTGGTGCTCGATGAGGTGGATGCATTTCCTTATCACAATGATCCTGTTCTGTACCGTGCACTGTCCCGGGCCGTCGAGAGTAATGGCAAGTTGTTGTATTTGAGCGCGACACCTCCCAAGTATTTGCGCAAGCGACTTATGGAAAAAGCAAGTTCGACTGACAAGCATTCTGGAGTGATACCACTGTTTTCCGAGAAGCATGTTTTGCTCCCGGGGCGTTATCACGGATCGGCTCTTCCTGTTCCCAAGATTCTTACGGTGAGAGGACTGCACAAGCGCATCCTGGCAAGTCGGCTCGTGCATGAGTTCATTCATGCAGTGTGTTTCTCTCTTGATGCAAACAGGCAAGTATTTGTGTTTGTGCCACGAGTTGCAGAAGTGGAAAGGGTGCTCGAATATCTTCAGATGTGGATGCCATTACATGCAGCACAGATGACAAGTGTCCATGCAGCCGATCCCATGCGGGAAGAGAAGGTGGATGCATTTCGAAAAAAGCGCTATGCACTGATGGTAACCACAACGATATTGGAGCGGGGTGTGACGATACCGAAGAGCGATGTTGTGGTCTTGGGAGCTGAAGTTCCCGTATTTGACGAGGCATCCTTGGTTCAAATCGCGGGACGGGTAGGCAGATCGATTGACGACCCAACAGGCGGTGTATTGTTTTTGCAAGCTGATCGCGCTACTGCCCCCAAGCGGGCAGTACGGCAAATCAACCAGATGAATCAATTGGCTCAAAAGCTGACAGAGCAAGGAGTCTTCTCATGAAGGGAGAAAGCTGTGTCGCCTGCGGAAGGCTTATATCGAAACCTGAAAGGGAGAGGGTGGTACGAGATCGAGCTCGATTTCTGGTCAATCGAGCTAGCTACCCTGTTATGTATCGATTGCTGAAGGGCCTGATGTTGTGTGGAAACTGCTTGGAAGAGATGCCTTTTATCGGAGAAGAGATGTGTCTTGCGTGTGGTCGGGATATGAAAAGCGAGATTCGTAAATACAACGGGCGGTGCCGAGATTGCGTCAACAAAGCACATGAGGATGGGATGGATTTGAAGGCGAATAGGAGTCTCCTTTGCTATGACGATAAAGGTAAGGAGTTGCTCGGAATATTCAAATACAGAGGTGACGAGAGCTTGGCTGCTTATTTTGGGGCATTGTTGGCCATCGCGATGCATCGTTACTATTCACATATTGAATTCTCATGTATTACAACAGTACCTTTACATCCACTGCGCCTGAAGGAGCGCGGATTCAATCAGGTGGATTTGCTGGCTCAATATTTGGGAGGTGTGATCCATGTTCCAGTTCGCACATTGTTGCTCCGAACAAAAGACACGCCGAAGCTCAGCAAACAGTCAGGGCGAGTGGCTCGTTTGGAAAGCATGCGAGAAGCCTTTGCATGGACTGGGGATGCCGGGGTACCTTGTGTAACTGATAACTTTGTCGCTAGATTTTTTGGAAAAAATAATTTACTGGAGTTCAGAGTGACCGATGCCAGTTTGACTCGTCCAAATCCACCTCAAAAAATTTTGCTCATTGACGATATATACACGACAGGTTCAACCCTGCGCTCATGTGCCAAGACACTGCGAATACATTTGGGGAGAACATGTGAAATTTATTCCTTGACAATATACAGATAGCCAGGTTGTGAAAATTACGCTATTATGGAGGCATACATCATCAGTTTGAGAACCGTATGAACTTTCTGAATGTCAAAGGGGTTGTCGATATGTCTATGGGCAAGTTGGCAAACTGCTCGCGGTGTGATTCTTTATTTGTACAAGCAGTCCGTGACATTTGCCCCAAATGCTGTGAACAAGTAGAACAGGAATATGACAAATGCGCCCGATTTTTACGCAAGCGTGAAAATCGTGGGGCGAATATCCACCAGGTGAGCGAAGCCACAAGCGTAAGTGTGAAGCAAATTACAAAATTCATTAAAGAAGGGCGTATCTCCGTTGCAGGAAATCCCGGTCTTGGATATCCGTGCGAGCGTTGTGGGTTCATGATTCGATCTGGAAATATATGTGATTCGTGCATGCAGGGGTTAAGGTATGAAATTACCCAACAAGCCGAAGTGGAGCAGCGGTTGGAACAGGCAGAACGTGATAATTTGGCCCAAGCAGCTTATCGAAGAAAGCAGAATGCTGACGAATAGTTCCGATGAAAAAAACTAATTGAATGTGAGAAATATGCCGATGATACTACTAAGAGAATCATCGGTTTTATTTTTGGTTGCTTGAGAGGATGGATATTAATGCGTATTAATGAACCCAACCGTGCGGGGATGATCAACACTTACAATAAAACCGGTTCAAACCCGTTGAACAAAAATGGAAAAATCCCTATGGGAAAAGATGAGGTTAACATTTCAAGGGAAGCATTGGAAATGTTGAAGCAAGTGGAGGAGCCTAACGCTCCAGCGCGTAGGGAAAAAGTAGAACAGTTAAAAAAGCAGGTGGAGGATGGCGCCTATAAAGTTTCAAGTGAAAAGATTGCTGAGAAATTCCTATCCTTTTGGAAAAAGCTCTAAAGGAGCTGAGTTATTTTCATGAGACAACTTTTTGAATTGCTGGAAAACCTGCTGCAGTTTCATAAAGCACTATATACGTTGGCGACGCAGAAAAAAAGCGTCTTAATTAAAGGACATGTTGATGAACTTATTGCCATAACGAGTAAGGAACAGAAGTTGATTAAAGGTGTGATTATAGCCGAAGAAGAGCGGCAGAAGTTGATGAAGCAAATCGTATCAGAAAAAAGTATAGCTCTGCAAGACTATACGTTGGCTGAATTTATTAAATGGACGACAAGTGCTGAAGATAAAATTCAGTTGACAAATTATCGCAATGCTCTTATTCGGATTGTCTCTGATTTGCGAGATGCGAATGAGCTGAATCAGCAATTGCTGGGACAGTCCCTTTCGTTTGTGAATATTCAATTGGATATGATATTGGATACACCAGAAGAAGACTTCATTTATAAAAAACCTACAATTAGTAATTTGCCAGTACCAAATCGTGCCATTATAAATAACAAAGCTTAAATGGGGGGTTAACATGCGATCAACTTTTCACGGATTGGAAGTAGCGAAGAGGGGGATCTTCGCTCAACAGACAGCATTGAATACGACAGGGCATAACATTTCCAATGCCAACACGGAAGGATACACTCGCCAACGAGTCAATATGCAAGCGACCAATGGTCTTCCATATCCATCATTGAATGCTAGTAAAGAACCCGGAATTCTAGGCACAGGAGTACAGGTAACCGATATTCAGCGATTACGTGAAGGTTTTTTGGACCTGCAATTTAGAAATGAAAACAAGACGCTGGGATATTGGGATCAACGTGTAGATGCAGTAAACAAGATTGAGCAAATTATGCATGAACCATCCGAAACGGGATTACAAAAGGTAATGGATCAAATGTGGCAGGCGTGGCAAGACTTGTCAAAAGACCCAACAAGCTCTTCTGCTCGTGCTGTAGTACGAGAACGCTCTAATGCGGTGGCAGAGACTTTTAGTGGGATTTACAATCACCTGCAAACGATTCAGAAAGATTTTGATAATGTTGTTGGAATAAAAGTTGCGGAAATTAACTCCCTTGGGGAACAGATAGCACAAGTGAATAGAATGATTAATCAGGTAGTCCCTCACGGCTATACACCTAATGATTTGTATGATCAACGGGATGTTTTGATAGACAAACTATCCAAGCTGACAGATATCAGGGTAGTTCAGACTAACAATGGTATGGTTGATGTATTAATGGAAGGCTCACCTTTTGTTACTGCTGATACAACTACTCCTTTGGCTACAGTTCGCAATGGAATCACAGGTTTCTACGATATTACACTTGGGGGAGCAGCATTTATTCCTAGACAAGGCAGTCTTGCTGGCTTAGTAGAAGCACGAGATCAGTTGCTTCCTGAAACAATGAAGCGTCTCGATGTCTTGGCAATTAATTTGACAAAGGAAATCAATGAAATTCATAAAACAGGTTTTAGTTTGTCGGATATCCAAAATGGTGGGGGATCGTCAGGTATACCGTTTTTCGTAGATTCTGTCGGTGGTGTTACTAACCCGACAGGCGCCAATAAAATTAAAATTAATCCTACAATTCTAGGTAGTCTGGATACGATTGCGGTAGGAAAACAGCCATCAGTAGGAAATAATGAGAATGCCTTGGCCATTGCTTCCATCAAGTTTAAAATAATTAACCCTGGACTTGGTCCAAACGATTTTAAAGAAGCAACTACAATGGATGACTATTATCGAAATATAGTTGGTCAAATCGGTGTTTACGGCCAAGAAGCTACAAGGAATCAAAAAAATGCAGAAACGATCGTTGGGATGGTTGAGAATCAAAGGCAATCCGTTTCGGGTGTTTCGATTGATGAAGAGATGTCTAATCTTGTGAAATATCAACATGCATATAACGCTTCTGCACGTGCTATTACCAGTGTGGACGAGATATTGGATAAGGTTATTAATGGTATGGGACGAGTAGGATTGTAATAACAATCTGTGACGAAAGGAAGATTGTATAAATGTCTATGCGCGTAACACAGAGCATGCTAAACAGTAACATGCTTCGTAATGTAAATAATTCCATGGGAAATATGGATAGATTACAAGAACAACTCTCATCCGGCAAAAAAACATCTAAACCATCAGATGATCCTGTTCTAGCTACAAGAGCAATGTACTATCGCTCAGCTCTGATGGAAAATGATCAATACATTCGAAATGTAGATGAAGCCGAATCATGGATGGGTGCTACAGATAGTGCACTCGACGATGTAGGAAATGTGCTAAAAAGGGTACAGGAACTCATGGTGGCCTCAGGGAATGATGATCTCTCTGTAGAAGATCGTAAAGTTATGGCAAGTGAAATAGCTGAGCTTAAAAACCATTTAGGAACAGTTGCAAATCAAACCATTAATGGACGTTACATTTTTGCTGGTACAGATACGGATAAGCCTCCATATGATGTTGCAACTGGACAATTTACCAATACAAATAGCTCTCAAATAAACGTTGAGATTAGCCAAAATACTTATTCAGCTATTAATATAGATGCTCAAAAAGTATTTAATTCTCCAGCAACAAACAATATTTTTACGATCATGGATAAAGTGATTTCAAATCTGCAAACAGGTGTATCCTCTATGCCTCTCATGAACGATGTGAAGGGACAATTTGAGAATATATTGACAGAAAGAGCGGCATTAGGTGCTCGTGTAAATCGTATAGAATTGGTTCAAGAGAGATTGGCTAACAGTGAAGTCAACATTACGGCATTAAAATCCAAAAATGAAGATGTAGATGAGGCAGAGGCTATTACGCAATTGAAGACACAAGAAAATGTCCACAGAGCAGCGTTGTCAGCGGGTGCCAGAATTATTCAACCCTCTTTGCTAGATTTCCTCCGATAGAATATAATAAGGGGGAGGAACGTATATGCAGTTAGCCAGAATCCAAATGCAAAGTTCTCCGGCACAGATCGGGTTCACTACGCGTAATGCATTTCTTGAAATGCAGCAACCGCAGGCAGAAATGAATCTTCGACAAGAACCAGCTACCCTACAGATCAGTCAGGATGCAGGAGTTCTTTTCATTGATTCCTCGAGAGCGAGAGAGAGCAGCGGATTACGCTCGTCCATGCAATTTAGCGATGAAAATTACCAATTTTCGAAGCAGCAGTTACTTGATGCTATTGCCAGAATAAGTCAAGAAGGCGACAGCATGCGGGCAATTGAAAATCCAGGAAATGCAATTGCTGCCTTGGCTTTTGATAAGATCGGGATCAGTCCTACTCCGCTATCTACACCTTCGAGTCTAGATGAAGGCGTGGATGTTACTTATCAGGCCAAGCCTGTGGAGATTCATGTAAAACGGGGAGGTATGAAAATGGATCCTGTCTACAGACCTCCTATTTATAAATATAAACCTGGTGATGTAAATGTGTATATGAAGCAATATCAACAATTACGTATTGAAGTCGTAGGCTTGAATATGGACCAATCTCTATAAGGAGGATACCTGCTATGGCTAGTGAGCAAAAAATAGAGATAGGAAAGTTTTTTTTTGAAGAAGGTATTCTCGGATTTGAGCATTTACAGTTCTTTCACTTAGTCAAAGAAGAAAACGAAAGTCCCTTTTATTCACTTCAGTCATTGGAAGATGACCAGATTAGTTTTTGGGTAGTTGATCCGTTCAATTTTTTCCCAGAGTATGAATTTTCACTCCATAGTCAAGCAAAGATGGCGCTGCATATAGAAGAGAATCATTCTATCCTCGTCGTGAACATTGTTACAATACGTGGAGAAAATAATATTACGGTTAACTTAAAGGCACCTATAGTTATTAATCAAGGTAATCGAATGGCGAAACAAGTAATTCTTAACGAGGAAAATTACGAAGTTCGTCAACCACTGTTTCAAAAACAGTTGGAAAAAAGTAGGTGACGATATGTTAGTCCTATCCCGGAAAAAAAATGAGTCTATCATGATTGGAGACTTAATCGAGATAAAAGTAGTTGCAGTGGATGGGGATCTCGTACGTATCGGTATAGAGGCTCCACTTGACTATGACATTTACCGTAAAGAAATCTATATAGCCATCCAGCAAGAAAACAAACTGGCTACACAAAATAAGGTAGAGTGGTCTTCTTTAAAACAGTTAGTTGATCAAGGCAAATTAACAGGTGACTCCAATTAAGTTATTGGGGTCACCTGTTTTCGTTTTGTTTTTAATAAGTCTGAAAAGAAAACTGCTTATATTAAAGAAAACCAATAGAAAACCCGTAAGAGGAACACTTTTAAAAGCTTCCTTTACGGGTTACTGATGTTTAAAAATTAATTTTTTACAAGAATCGCCATTCCTGCAAGAGAATTACAATCATTCGCTTTTAAAACCTCAAGGGCAAGTTTTGAAAAGCTGCCATTATGCTCAATTGTTTTAGCAATAGATTGTATACACAGAATAACATGTTCTAAGTTAAAAGTTTCTTTGTGGTAGGCTGCCATACCAACCAAGTACACTTTAATAATTCCGTATTGAACGATTAACTTTACGTAGTCTGTCATGCATTCCATTCCGCTTCCTAATGGAAATAAATTTTTGAATATGTGATTAACCAAATAGTTTTCCAGGATGTAGTGATGGGTATCCATAAATGGCTGATAATAATTGGCGAAAGCGTTCTGATATCGTATCGTTAAATCTTCAATCGTAGTTTCCTCTGTGAATCCAATGCCGTTGATTAATGCATGATGACATTCAAGATAACGTGGATTAGAGATACCTAAGGTCACCCTTAGATCTATTAAGCTCTTGATAAGCAAGATTTGTGGTGTCCATTCTACTGGCACTGCCTGAAGGCTCTCATTTAACGAACCCTGATCAATAAGAGTGTCATAGTGATTGATGATGAGAGGGATATCTGTTTCCTTATTAGCAAGGATAAGATCTTGGACATTTTGGAGGAAAATTCCCAAGAGCATCAGCCGATCAGGCAATTCGTAGTTACGGTTTTGCAGAAGGCGAATACTAAAGATTCTCAAGTCCCAGAAGTAAGAAGAGAGTTTGTCGTTGATAGAGTTAGTATCGATAAAACCTTGCACAGCATGCTTAGTATGTAAAGGTTCCTCAATCTCATCGAATTCCATTTTATTCGGATTTAGTAATGCCAATCGGGCTGCTTCTGGACAAGACATTGTTGCGGAACGTTCTACAACATGATTGACTACATTACTGACCCGAGGATAAGACATACAAATATTTGATAAATAATCTTCGCCAAGCTGAAGTTGTACTTTGCATAGCTTCTCTTCATTCAACATAGGACAACCCGCGTTTGCTTGGACATCTATTTTAGCGTACGTTTTTTCAGTTGGGTTAGTCCGATTTCGTTTTATATGAGTTGAAATTAATTGCTTCATTTCAGGATCTTTTACTTTGTTGTATTTGAAATAGGTTGACTTGTCGATGTCAACACGCCATCCTGAGCAACAAGTATCCTCACATGCTGAACCGATACATGAAAAAGCACGTAAGTAACTAGGGACTAAGATCTTTCGTTTTTGTTTCATAGCTGCTTTCCTCCTACTTGTTTCTCTTTTAAATAATATATCGGTAATCTGGTATTATCTAGAGAGTATTGATAATTAGCATCAGCTAAAATGTTTTCAAAAATTTTTTAAAAAAGTACTAAAAGAATGAAATGCCTCTTCCGATAATAGTAGTGTAAGGGGAAGAACAAGCGCGCGATTGCTCTTAACCCCCAAAAAATTGGTCACAGGGACGTGGCCTTTATACTCAAGGAGGAAATGACATGATTATCAACCACAACCTTTCTGCTATGAATACTCACCGTCAACTCGGTGTAAACTCTGGTAACCTCTCTAAAAACGTAGAAAAACTGTCTTCTGGCTACCGTATTAACCGTGCTGCTGACGATGCTGCTGGTCTCTCCATCTCTGAGCGTATGCGTTCCCAAATTCGTGGTATGGATCAAGCATCCCGCAACGCTCAAGACGGTATCTCTCTCGTGCAAACAGCTGAGGGTGCACTGCAAACAGTAAACAACATGCTCGTTCGTATCAAAGAATTGGCTACTCAAGCAGCTAACGGAACTTATGATGCTACAGCAGACTTGGCTCGTATTAACGAAGAAGTAAAAGAGCTGTCCTCTGAGATCACAAATATTAAAGACAACACTAAATTCAACGGTATCAAATTGTTGGATGGTTCTAAAGCTACTATCGATCTCCAAATCGGTATCGAAGCTGGTCAAGTGTTGAAACTTGATGGAACTAAATTCAAAATCGATACAGTTGAAACTGCTGTTCAAGGTTATGATTTCACTACTCAAGCAGGTGCTAATGGTAAGCTTGCTGATATTGAAACTCAAATCAACTCTGTGAGTGCGGCGCGTTCTTACCTCGGTGCTAACCAAAACCGTCTGGAGAACACAATCAACAACCTGAACATCACTTCTGAGAACCTGCAAGCAGCTGAATCCCGTATCCGTGATCTGGATATGGCAAAAGAGCAAATGACATTTACAAAGAACAACATCCTTACTCAAGCTGCACAAGCTATGTTGGCACAAGCAAACCAATTGCCACAAGGTGTTCTGCAACTGTTGCGTTAATAGAAAGCGTCAAAAAAGAGAGCGGGCTTCCCTGCTCTCTTTTTTTTGCATTTATAGAAAAGCATTCAAAAACGTATCAAACTTTCATAGAAACAATCCGATAACATCAATATGATATGTTTTTAGGGGGAGAGGCATGAATATTGGCTCAGTCAATCCACAGGGAAAGGCAAGTCAGCTTGTATCAGAAATGTCTCTGAACAGTGCAGGTCGACAACATGGCATACAAAATAACATTCCTGTAGGGACAGAGGGAGACACTCAATTAGGGAGAGAACACCTAGAAAGGCAATTAGATACTCTCAATAAGTTTGTTCAAACAACGGATACACATTTGAAATTTACACTCCATGAAAAGTTAAATGAGTACTTCGTGCAGATCGTGGACAATGAGACGAATGAGGTAGTTAGAGAAGTGCCGTCTAAAAAAATTCTAGATTTAGCAGCAAAGTTTCAGGAAATGATTGGGATATTGGTTGACGAAAAAAGATAGGGGGAATGGGCAAGATGGTAAGTAATATTCGCTTTGGCGGGATGGCATCAGGTCTTGATACTGAAAAAATGGTTAAGGATTTAATGAATGCTGAACGTGCACCACTTAATAAACTAAAACGGAAGAAACAAATAGAGGAATGGAGACGTGATTCCTATCGTGAAATGAACGCGAGTATGTTGGAATTTCAGAAATCTCTAGATAACTTGCGTTTCGCAGCAAATTTCGATAAGAAAAAGGCAGTACCGGACAATGATACAGCAGTATCAATTAAAACAACGGGGAAGCCAGTACTGAGCAATTACGCAATAAAAGTTAATGAAATCGGAGAAGCTTCAGTACCAGCTTCAGCTGACCTTTCTCCTACGCTAGCAAATTCATCAACTTTATTTACAAGTAATTTTTCCATCAAGCTTTCTTCTAGTGCGGGAGCTGCTACTATTGATGTAACGACCTCTGACACAATTGATAGTGTGATTCGAAAAATAAACCAATCTTCTACTGGGGTAAAAGCTACTTATTTTAACAACAAGCTTGTTCTTAACAATAATGATGGTACTACTTTTAATTTGGAAGTCACCAATGGGAATGCAGCAGAGCTCGGTTTAGGAGGAGTGGGCAGCACAAAAACGGCTACTCCTGGAAAACCCGGTAAGGAAACTGAAGTAGAAATTAATGGTGTGGTTCATAAATTTAAGGGAAACACGTTTACTTATGATGGTATGGAAATTACCGTTAAACAAAAAACCACAGGCACAGTTGGTGTGAATGTAACACAAGATGAGGATACGGTATTCAATAGTATTAAAAACTTTATCACAAAATATAATGAGGTTTTAGATAAAGTAAACTCAAAGATCTCTGAAAAGAAAAACCGTGGGTATGAACCCCTCCTTGACGAAGATCGTGAAAAGCTTCCTGAAAAGACAGCTGACAAGTTGGAAGAAATGGCGAAAAGCGGAATTTTGCAACGTGATTCTATTCTAACGAGTGGTCTGGATGCCTTGCGTTTTGCTTTGTCGAATCCTCTAAAGGGCGCAGACCCTAAATTTGATACTTTAAGCGAAATAGGAATAACAGGGGCACCTAATAGCAAGTATGCTTATTTAGATAAAGGAAAACTGTATGTTGACGAAGCAAAATTACGAGAGGCAATAAATAAAAATGGTGATAAAGTAGTACAATTGTTTACACAGTTCAGTAGCACAAAAGATCCGAAGGAAACAGGTCTCGCTCAGAGATTATATAATGAACTCGACAAGAGCATTAAACTAATTTCAGCTAAAGCAGGAAATACCACACTTGCTGTTGACGATAGTGTAATTGGTAAAAGTCTTACACAAATAAGCAAGGATATTGATAGGTGGGAAGATCGTTTAGTTGAAATAGAAAATCGACATTGGAAGAAGTTCACAGCCATGGAAAAGGCTTTATCAAAATATAATTCTCAGAACTCATGGTTCGCAAATATGTCAGGTGGACAGTAAAGAAGGGGAGATGGTTGTGTACCAAAGTGCTGCACAGACCTATCAAAATAACCAAGTTACAACCGCAACTCCGGCAGAATTAACACTCATGTTATATAATGGGGCAATAAAATTTATTAAACAAACACGCACTTCAATCAATAACGGTGATTTGGAAAAAGCTAATGAATTTAGCAAGAGAGTGCAGGATATCTTACAAGAATTAATTCTGACTTTAAATAAAGAGTATCCGTTGGCTGAACAAATGATGATGATATATGAATTTATGTTGTCACGATTAGTTGAATCAAATATAAGAAAAGATACTGTTATTCTAGATGAAGTGGAAGAGTTTTTTATCCAATTTCGGGACACGTGGAAGGAAGCCATGTTAATAGCGAAGAAAGAGGCGTAGATAGGAGGGGAGACGATGTCGGTGACTATCGAAGCCTTAGTGTACGAGCTCCTGCAAGAGACACTAATTTTAAAAGATACGTTAAATCAAAAAGAGGTAGAGCCAGAAGAGCTAATTACTATTCTTGAAAAAAGAGAAGTAATCATGGACAAATTAACACCCGTTCTTCCGACATTAAATGATGAACAAAGGAAAATCTTAGTGCAAGCTGAAGAAGTAAATTCCGGTTTGCTTTCAGACTTGCTAGCTCACCAGAATCGAATTAGTTCGAAGCTTACTGAAATTAAGCAATTAAAAGTAGCCTCGAATAGTTATCACAATAATAATCCTACAGCTGAATATGGCTTTTTCTTCGATAAGAAAAAATAGAAATTGTGAATGTAATGTAAGGAGCGCTTCCGTTTTTCTTCGGAAGCGTATTTTTCTATGTATATCTAAAGGAAGAAGACATTGAGACCGATACTAGTAGTAGTGAAATGTTGAGATTAGGAAATAGGTCTCGATATGTAACGATCTAATAGAAAAACAGTAGTAAAAAAATACTAATGTTTTTTTATATATTATTTTGGGAGGAAAAAATGGATGGGAACAATCATGAAGAAAATTACGATTATGTTGTCTTTGCTTCTCGTTTTTTCTGGTGTTCCGCTTCATTCAGCTTTTGCAGCAGTTAATGACTATGTAACTGTTTCAAAAAGTGTCGATCCAACGTCAGTAACGACTGAGGAAGAAGCAGAAGTCACTCTGAATATTCAGGGTACTCCACCGGTCACTGTTGTTCAGCCTAATGATGTCATACTTATCATTGATAAGTCAGGAAGTATGGCACCTGGAGCTAACAACGGTGAAGATAAAATGAAAGCAGCCAAAGATGCAGCGAAAGGCTTTATCGACTTGATGGATCTAACAAAGCATCAGGTGGGAATTGTGGATTTTAGCTCGTCAAGTTTGACTAAAACCTTCCCATTGACCACGGATGCTTCAGCGGCAAAAGAATATGTTGATACCATTACCGCAAACGGTAGTACTGCCACTGGAGATGCGATTGAAAAAGCTATGGCCGAACTAGAGAATCATCGACCAGAAGCAAGGCCCGTTATTGTCATTATGACAGATGGTGATGCAACTGAGCCTAAAAACAATGCCTACGACTATGCGAAACAGTGGGCACAATCAGCAAAAGATGCTGGGATTACTTTTTATACAATTGCCCTCTTAAAATCTTCGGATAATCCAAATGCTAGTGGTCCTAATCAATTGTTGAAAGAAATGGCGACTACATCGTCTCACCATCACTTCGTGTTAGGCTCTGCAGGCTTGAAGGAAATATACGCAGCGATCGTGAAAGAAATTGGGATGGCATCTGCGTATGATGTTGTGCTAAACGATATCGTCTCACCAGACTTTGAGATTGTACCAGGGTCCTATGATAACAATATTCCCAAACCAACTGTAAAAGGGAATACATTAACATGGCAATTTACTGAGTTAAAGAATAATACTCTTACCTTCAAATACAAGATAAAGCCAAAGGATCCAAGTAAAGTTGGTATCTTACCGATTTCGACGAATGATGCAATGGTTTCCTATAAGGACTATGCTGGCGCATCTCGTACAAAATCAATACCAAATGTAACCCTTCAAGTGAAGTATCCAGCTCCAGCAATTACTTCTATTGAAAAGAATGTTGGACACCCGGATGGTGGAGAAACTGTAACTATCACAGGTAAGCATTTTAGAACAGGAGCAACTGTGAATTTTGGTTCAGTTGCAGCAAAAAATGTTCAAATCTTGAGTTCAGATAAAATTGTGGTTACTACCCCTCCAGGTCCCCAAGGGGATGTAGCGGTAACTGTTGTGAATACAGATGGTCAAAAAGGCTCTGGACAATATCAATACAAAGCAGATCCTAAAGTTACCACTATTCAACCGGCACATGGCCCATTAAGTGGCGGTACATTGATTTTTATCAATGGTAATTATTTTATGAATGGGATGAAAGTTAAGTTTGGAGATAAAGAGGTTCAATTAGATACGTATGCTGGACCAACTTATATAAAAGTTAAGGCCCCAGTGGCTACTGTAGCTGGACCTGTTGATCTAGTATTTACTAACCCGGACGGGTCTTCACTTACTGTTCCCGGTGCTTATACTTACGATGCCCCAGTTGTAGAAAAACTGGAAGTAACGAATATTACACCTAACACAGGTGAATTAGTTGGTGGAGAGTTTGTTTTCCTGGATGGGAAAAAATTTGCTCAAGGAGTAAAGGTCTATTTTGGAGGAGTAGAAGCCGCACTATCTACTTATTTCTCAGATGCACGCATAAAAGTGAAAGTGCCGGCAGCAACAACTCCAGGTCCTGTTGAAGTAAAAGTGGTTAATCCGGATGGAGAAAATATTTCTATAAAGGATGGCTATACTTATAAGCCCGCTCCAGAGCTCCCTGCCCCAGAAATTACAAAAATTACACCTAATACTGGTCTAAAGGCCGGCGGAGATAATGTCACGATTGAAGGCAAAAATTTTGTTCAAGGTATTAAAGTATACTTTGGATCTAACGAAGCAGTAGTTAAAAGTTTTGCTTCAAGTACGAAAATAACCGTAACTTCTCCGTCAGTAGCCTCTGCTGGAGAAGTAGAAGTGAAAGTTGTCAACCCGGATAGTAAAGAGGCAATAAAAGTTTCAGGTTTTAAATACTTAGATGCTCCACCGGTTCTCCCGCCAACTATTAAAACTATTTCACCTGACAATGGTCCTTTGGTTGGTGGAACATTTGTATATATTGATGGTACGGAGTTCGTTCAAGGATCGAAAGTGTATTTTGGTAAGGTAGAGGTTCCAGTAGGTGCTTATTATTCTAAAGAACGAATCCGAGTTACCGCTCCGGCTGCCAGTGCAGCAGGCCCTGTAGATGTTAAAATCGTAAATCCAGATGGCGGGGAAGGTACTAAAAATGCAGGCTATACTTATAATGCACCACCACCTGCACCTGCACCGGTAATCACCACAATTACGCCTAATACTGATTTGTTAACAGGTGGTACACCCGTTTATATTGATGGTCAGAACTTCGTTCAAGGATTAAAAGTTTATTTCGGTAGCACTGAAGTTCCAGTAAACGTTTTTTACAGTAATACTCGGATTAAAGTTACTTCTCCTTCTTCTTCAGTAGAGGGACCTGTAGATGTGAAGTTTGTCAACCCGGATGGAAAGGAAGGAATAAAAGCTGCTGGTTTTACTTTCCTTAAACCACCGCCGCAAATCGTGGAAATCACCAAAATTTCTCCAGACAAAGGCAATGCTAGCGGAGGCGGATTCGTCTATTTGGATGGTTCGAACTTTAAGCAAGATGCAATGGTGAATTTTGGACCAAACGCAGTGAAGATAGACTATTTCTACAGTGCTTCTCGCGTCCGAGTAAAAGCTCCGTCGTCTAAAGGATATGAAGGCCCTGTTGACGTTACAGTTACAAATGGAGATGGACAAAGTTTTACTGTTTCAAACGGATACACGTATGAAATTCCAGCACCACAAATAACTGGTATTACTCCAAAGAATGGACCGATGGCTGGAGGAACATTTGTATATATTGATGGTATAAACTTCAGTCCCGATATGACTCTCACAGTCGATGGGAAATCAGTGCCTATTGGAGTTTATTATAGTGATACCCGTATCAGGATAACTACTCCTGCAAGTTCTACTTCAGGTGCAGTGCCAATTGTTATCACTATGCCAAATGGAGCGAATGCATCAACAACATTTACGTATGATGCCCCGCCTCAGACACCTGCTCCAGTTATTACAAAAATTACCCCAACAAGTGGTCCTGTCACTGGAGGAACCTTTATATACGTTGATGGAACTGGGTTTATAAATGGATTAAAAGTATACATGAATGACATTGAAATACCAGTTTCTTATTTCTACAGCGATGTCCGAATCAGATTAGCATCACCTCCTACTAATAGTCCGGGTACAGTCCCTATTAAATTTGTTAACCCAGACGGTAAAGAGAGCAATACTATTAATTTCGAGTACAAATAGTAAGCCAAGTGAAAAGTCGCCAGATCATTTTCTGGCGATTTTTTCTTATACGCTCTTTGCTCAGATTGTAGCTTGAGGATAGTTTGGTATAATGAATGAAGCTAGTTTCTAACCGAAAAAGTCGATGATTTTTACATTTACAAGTATAAGTAGGTGACTATTATGAATACCACAAAACGCCGCTCACTCGTCTTAATCGGAGCCGTCCTCCTCATCTTCATACACGCGGTCTACCTAAACGGAACCCTATCGGATCTCCTCAACGTAACCGCCGTTGAGCTCGTCGCGCTCTCCGTAGTCATGTCCTATGCAGTGAAACGCAAGCATCTCGACTTGAAAAAAATCTGGCGCCTGCTCATCCACGGCCGGCAAAGCAACATCGAAGAAACGATCAAGCGCTTCTACTATTACGCGCTCGTCCAGAAGGAACAGGGCTATATCGCGCTCGAAAAGGAGCTGCAACAAGAACCCGATTCATTTGTCCAACGCGGATGCTTGCTGGCGATCGAGGGTGTTCCTGAAGAAGAGCTGCGCCTGATCCTAGAGAACGAGCTAAAGGGCGAGCAGTATCGCTACCAACAGTCAGCAGGGTTCTTCCGCCTTATTAGTTTGTTGGCGCCGGGGATGGGTCTGGTTGGTACGCTTCTGGGGATGACGGGTGTACTGAAGTCGCTCTCCGACATGGCCTTGACCGGACACAGTCTGAGCGCAGCGGTCGTAGCGACGCTGTATGGCGCGCTCTTGGCGAATCTGTTCGCGTTGCCATGCTACTATCGCCTGATGGATCTGTACGACCGGGAAATGTTTGAAAAGCGTCTTTTTATCGAAGGGTGTATTGGTCTCCAGCGCATGGAGACACCACGCTTGTTGTTTGAAAAGCTGAACTCATTCTTGCCAGGTGACCAAAAGCTGGTGCTGATTAAAGAAGCAGGCAGCATGAAGGGCACGATTGAAAGGCAGGACCGCTATGCATGACGAACGGTTATACGACGAAAAGGAGCTAGAGAAAAGCTGGCTGCTTAGCTACAGTGACCTGATTACGCTGTTGTTCGTGATCGTGATTATTATCGCAGCGACGCAGACGAAGAGCATTCAGGCACAAAAAGAAGAGGTCCAACAGGAAAAAGCGAGCTTGGAGCAGGTGCATGAGAGCCTCGATTTACTCAATTTGCAAAAGCTGGAGCTACAGCGCGAAGTCTACCAATTGGAGGCTCGTCAGAAGGAGCTCAAAGGCGAAAAAGAAGAAGGCTCCGAAGACACCGTAAACGTGCCGAAGCCGCCAATGGGCCTGTCTGACTCGAGTGAGCACGATATGGAGACGGTACGCAACCAGCTATCCTCCGCTTTGGCTGAGCTGAATCTCGACTACGAGGAGACCGAAGAAGGCCTGCGTATCCGTTTGCCGGAAACGATCTTGTTTACGAGTGGTTCGGCAGACCTACAGGCCCAAGGGAAGCAAGTCGTCGGGACGGTAGCAGGGGTTTTGAAGCGGTTTGAACACAAGGTGCGAATCGAGGGCTATACAGACAATGTGCCGATATCGCGCAGTTCCTACCAATCCAACTGGGAGCTATCCTCGGCGCGCTCGATCTCTGTCATGCGTGAAATGGTGGATGTTCACTCCTTACCAGCGTCTCGCTTTACAGTGGCTGGCTTGGGCGAATACAAACCGCTTGTGGACAACTCCAACGCGGAGAACCGTGCGAAGAATCGCCGGGTAGAGATCGTGATTCTGGGGGAAAAAGAATAATTCATTATTTTCAGATAAAAGCAGGATTTTTATATGCAGGATAGAACTATATCCCGTATATATGAATCCTGTTTTTTTGCTGCTATACCCACTTATTCTCCCCATTCGTTCCCCTTACTTTCGTACTAAAGTGGCAGAATATACAGGAAAATAGTTATGCCCAGCTTGTGCACAAGGTCATGTGGATAATGTGGATAACTCTGTGGAGAACGCAAAAAATCCGTGATTTTCATGTGGACATTGCTGGGGACAAAATGGGCAGATAGAGAGACACAAGGGGGATTTCGAAATGCGTATCGGGACAAATTGGTTCAAATCGCTCGCGTTGGTCGTCGGTGTGGGGGTACTCCTCGCAGGCTGTGGATCGGGTGGTCAGCAAACGTCTGGCAGTGGTGGAGCGAGTGACAAGGTGTACGTAGTCGGTACAGATGCGGCATATCCACCGTTCCAAATGCTTGAGGCTGACAAGATTAGTGGCCATGACATCGATGTAATGAACGCGATCGCGGAAGCTGGCGGATTCAAGATCGAGTGGAAAAACACCGGGTGGGACCCACTTTTTGATGGACTGGACAAAGGGACGGTTGATATTGGAATCTCGTCCATCACGATCACAGAGAAGCGCAAGGAGAAATACGATTTTTCGGACTCATACTTTGAAGCAAATCAACTCATTCTGGTAGCGGAAGATTCTCCAGTGACGAAGCTGGCAGATTTAAAAGGCAAGAAGATCGGGGTTCAAGCTGCGACCACGGGTGAAGAAGTGGTCAAAAAAGCGTTTGGAGATACGTACGAAGGCTTGAAAGGCTATGATGACATGCCATCCTCCGTCGATGACTTCTTCAATGGTCGAGTAGATGCAGTGATTGGCGATAATGGCGTTTTGTCCTACTATGTGAATAAAGTAAAAGATAAGAAGTTTAAGCTGATTAAAGATGATTCCTTTGAAAAGGAATTTTACGGAATTATCGTGAAAAAGGGCAATACCGATGCGATGAACAAAATCAACGACGGATTGAAAAAGATAAAAGAAAATGGAAAGCTGCAGGAAATTTACACCCAGTACTTTGGCAATAAGTAGGCAGCAAAATGGCCGGGTGCGTCCCTACGACGTAGCCGGCGTTTGTTCGCAACATGGCTTGTTGACATGAAGAAGGGAGGATTAGCCATTGGACTGGAGTGTCATCTACGACTATCGTGAACTGTTTATTCGAGGCATTATTAATACGATTTTACTGACCGCAGTGGCTACGGTTTGTGGAACATTTTTGGGGTTGTTTATCAGCTTGGGGAAAATGTCCTCCAAGCGAATGATACGGTGGACCTGTTCCATTTACGTAGAGCTGTTTCGGGGAACCCCGATGCTGGTCCAAATTTTGCTGATTCATTTTGCGGTGATTCCGTCGATTTGGGGGATTCTGTATCCGGGAGCGAGCAGCCCGGAAGCGATTTATTCAGGCTTCGTCGCGCTTTCGCTCAATGCGGCTGCCTATATGGCGGAAATCTTTCGAGCTGGCATCCAATCCATTGATCCGGGGCAAATGGAAGCGGCACGATCACTTGGCATGAACAAGGGCCTAGCCATGCGCCAAATTATACTTCCGCAGGCGTTTACACGAATGCTGCCCGCAATCGGGAATGAGTTTATTGCTCTTTTGAAAGATTCATCCCTTCTGGCAGTAATCGCGACACCGGAATTAAACTACGCAGCCATGAACGTGGCGAAAAGTACATTTGAGCGCTACCCCCCGTATTTAACAGAGGCGGCGGTTTACCTGGTCCTTACGTTGTTCTTGTCCCGTGTAGTCGTGAGAGGACTAGAGAAAAAATATTCCACACGGTGATGGAAGTTATAAACGAAATAATAGCAAAATCCCCCTGTTTCCTTGATCGGACAGGGGGATTCGTTTTTTCAACGTATTTAACTGATCATTCTCTGAATGCGTAGGGAACGCTGCAGTCTCAGGTCTATAAAATCATTACCTCTACGAACGAGAGGGCGCATAGGTTCATCAGTATGAATCATAATGATTTCGACTTGGTCGCCATTGCTCAAAAGCGCATGGGAACCGATGTAAAGTAAGATAATGTAATGGATAAAACGAGAGACAATCATCGGATTTAATTTGCCTGTGCAAGCTAACTCCCACAGAACATTCGCTGCTTCAAAGGGAGAGGTTCCCTTCCGATACACGCGATCTGCGCATATCGCATCAAATACGTCTGCGACACTGATGATTTGGCATTCAAGAGGGATGCCATCTTTTTTTCGTCCGAGGGGATATCCACTTCCATCCCAACGTTCGTGGTGCATCAGAGCACATTGTGCCAGCAAATTGTCGGCATCGTCCATGGTGCGCAAGAGTTCGTAGCCGTATACGGTATGCTTTTTCATAATCGTATACTCTTCGTCTGTCAAACGCTCTGGCTTGGACAGTAGCTCATCGGGAATTTTCATCTTGCCGATGTCATGGAGAAGACCTGCAAGGCCCAAAAAGTGAACTTCTCGTTGCGGCAATCCTATGATTTTTCCGATTAAAGCTGCCACGATACCTACATGCAGGGAGTGGCGATACGTATAACTATCTGTTCCTTCATTCAAATAAATGAAGCGCAGAAATCTCATGTGATGAAGAACTTGGTCGAGCATAGGATGAACAGCGTCGCTAAATTGTTGCAGTCGGGGGGTATCCCCATTTGCGAGCTGGTTAAATAAATACTCGGTTTTTTGTACGGCTACCATATAGGCCTTTGCAGCCTCTGCCTCACTCCAGTGAAGGAGAGGAATAGGCATTTCGGGTGCTTCCGAGTCAGTAGTAACGTGTACGACTTCCACCTGGTGAGCCTCTAGCAGTCGTATATCAGTTAGATGAAGGGTTGCACCAGCGGGTAGTAAAAGTAGGCCGAACTCATTGTAGACGTCTTGAGCGAGTGTTGTTCCGATAAGTGAATGGGAAGGTTTTACCTCGGCCATGAGGATTCCTCCAGTGCGATGTACGACCGCGATATAGGATGGGATGACTACCTCTCCTATTATAGCATAGGGAATCTAGTAAGTATTGGTAAAATAATGTCGGATATTGATGATTTGTAAAAGATTTGCAAAGATTTTTTTAAGCAGAGTGGAAGGATTATTTACAGAGGTGGCGAATAAGTATGTATAGACGGAAGGAGGTTGGAACCATGAAATTTAACATTCGTGGAGAAAACATTCAAGTCACCGCTGCGCTTAGAGAATATGTCGAAAAGAAAGTCGGCCGTCTGGAAAAATATTTTGAAACTCCACAGCCTACAGAAGTACAAGTCACCATGCATGTACATCGCGGAGAGGGCACGATCGAGGTAACTATCCCACTGAGTGGGGTCATTATCCGAGCAGAGGAAACGCACGAAGATATGTATGCTGCTATCGATCTGGTAGTAGAAAAGCTGGAACGTCAGATTCGCAAACACAAAACGAAGCTGATGCGGAAACTTCGGGTTGATTCGACAGGAAGAATCGCACAGCGTGAGAGTCAACCAGTAGCAGTCATGATCCCGGATGTGGATGAGGATGATATGGACATAGACATCGATATCGTTCGAACCAAACGCTTCGATCTGAAGCCGATGGATGCACAGGAAGCGGTCATGCAGATGGATATGCTGGGGCACAACTTCTTCGTTTTCCAAAACAGTGACACCAATGACGTCAGTGTGGTGTATCGCCGCAATGATGGGCGTTACGGATTGATTGAACCAAAATAACGAAACTTTACACATTCTCATTCGTATAAGACTAGGGAGTTGCTATTGGCAACTCCCTTTACTTGTGTAGTGGATGCTCTATTTGATAAAATATCTTTTTAGAAAGTATTATTTTCGTAGAATCGGTATCCTTTTTTATTATCTGGACTCATGCCGGCTGTGCATTTTTGTTTGGCAGTATATGGAAGGGGTGTCCTCATGTTAGGACTCGTTAAAAAGATATTCGGCGATAGCAATGAACGTGAAGTAAAGAAAATGTTTAAGCGTGTGGAAAGTATCAACGCGCTGGAACCAACGATTAAGGAACTCTCGGATGACCAATTGCGGGAGAAGACAGCTGAGTTTAAGGCTCGCTTGGCAAATGGAGAAGAACTGGACAAAATTTTGAATGAAGCGTTTGCCGTTGTACGTGAAGCATCGATCCGTGTACTGGGCATGCGTCACTTCGACGTCCAAATGATTGGTGGTATGGTGCTTCAGGAAGGCCGTATCTCCGAGATGAAGACGGGTGAAGGTAAAACGCTGGTTGCGACACTGGCGACATACCTGAATGCCTTGATGGACAAAGGCGTCCACGTCGTTACCGTGAACGAATACTTGGCTGAGCGTGACTCGACCATCATGGGTACGCTGTATAACTTCCTTGGATTGACAGTCGGTTTGAACAAGAATGGACTGAGCCCTGAAGAAAAACGCGAAGCATACGCGTGTGACATTACGTATGGTACGAACAACGAGTTTGGCTTCGATTACCTGCGTGACAATATGGTTCTGTACAAGGAACAAATGGTGCAACGTCCGCTCTTCTTCGCTATCATCGACGAGGTGGACAGCATTTTGATTGACGAAGCACGTACGCCGTTGATCATCTCCGGCTCTGCTAACAAATCGACAGAGCTGTACTACATCTGCTCGCATTTTGTGAAACGCCTGGAAGAAGAAAAAGATTTTACAATCGATGAGAAGCTGAAAATCGTCAACCTCTCAGATGAAGGTGTGAGCAAGGTCGAACAGGCATTCAACATCGACAACCTGTACGATACGGCACATATCACGTTGAACCACCATATTACGGCGGCGTTGAAGGCACAAGTGCTGTTCAAGCGCGATGTTGATTATGTGGTGCAGGAAGGCGAAGTGGTGATCGTTGACGAGTTCACCGGCCGTCTGATGGTTGGACGTCGTTACAGCGATGGCTTGCATCAAGCGATTGAAGCCAAAGAAGGTCTGCGTGTCCAAAGCGAGAGCATGACACTGGCGACTATTACTTTGCAAAACTACTTCCGTATGTACCAGAAGCTGGCGGGTATGACAGGTACAGCGAAGACGGAAGAAGAAGAGTTCAAAAAGATTTACGGTCTCGATGTTGTGGTTATTCCAACGAATAAGCCAGTACAGCGTGTCGATTCACCTGACCTTGTTTTCAAAACAGAGGCAGCCAAATATCGTGCGGTTGTAAACGACATTGTCGAGCGTCACAAAAAGGGCCAACCGATCCTGGTAGGTACCATCTCCATCGAAAACTCGGAGCGCTTGTCCCAAATGCTGAAGCAAAAAGGTGTACCGCATAACGTATTGAACGCGAAGCAGCATGAGCGCGAGGCGGAAATCGTTGCGCGTGCAGGTGTGTATGGAGCGGTTACCATTGCGACAAACATGGCGGGTCGCGGTACGGACATTCAGTTGGGCGAAGGTGTTGCGGAGCAGGGCGGTCTTCATATTATCGGTACAGAACGTCACGAGAGCCGTCGGATTGACAATCAGCTGCGCGGTCGTGCTGGTCGTCAGGGGGACCCGGGTTCGTCCCAGTTCTTCCTCTCGATGCAAGATGAGCTGATGCGTCGTTTCGGTGCGGACAATATCATGAATATGATGGATCGTCTGGGTATGGAAGAGGATATGCCGATCGAGAGCCGCCTGGTTACTCGTGCGGTGGAATCTGCCCAGAAGCGTGTAGAGGGATCGAACTTCGATGCACGTAAAGGCGTTCTCCAGTACGACGACGTGATGAATCAACAACGTCTGGTTGTCTACAAACAGCGTAAAGACATCCTGGAGCAGGAAGACCTCAGCGATGTTGCTTTGAATATGATCTACGCAGTAATGGAGCGTGCAGTGTCTCTGCATTGTCCAAAAGAAGAGGTACCAGAGGATTGGGATCTGCAAGCATTGACCGATGCTGCCAATAATGGATTCCTCCATGAAGAAACGGTTACAGCTAAAATGCTGAAAGGCAAGGAAGCAGAAGAAATTCTCGAGCTGTTGAAAGCAGAAGTCGATAAGCAGTACAAACAGCGTGAAGAAGAAATCGGCGAATCGATTCGCGAGTTTGAAAAAGTCGTCATTCTGCGTGCTGTCGACAGCAAGTGGATGGATCACATCGATGCGATGGATCAGTTGCGTCAAGGTATTCACTTGCGCGCCTACGCACAAAACGATCCGCTTCGTGAGTACCAGTTCGAAGGATACGAAATGTATCAAGGTATGCTGGCTGCTGTTCAGGAAGAAGTCGCTATGTATATCATGAAGGCCGAAGTTAGCCAAAACCTGGAGCGTCAGGATGTCATTCGCGGTCAAGGAATCGACCCGGACAACTTGCAAACTTCTGGACCATCTGATCGTCCAGATCCGGAGACCTCCGGTGATGCTGATCCGAAAAACCGTGCGCAGCGTCGCGCTCAGGAGCAAGAACGCAAACGTCAAAATAAGAAACAGTAAGCAATATGACAAAACATTCTTCTCGTATCGGCAAATTCGGTACGAGGGGAATGTTTTTTTCTTGTCCATTCCTAATGCCTTGACAGTATTCGTCCTCATCTATTCTTCCTCGTCTGATATTAAGGATCTATTTGTCTAACACTGGTAAATGTGATCGAACGATTCAAGTGGTAATTATCTGAAAAATAAATAGAATCGTAAGTACAACACTTTTACCAAAAATTCACGAAGACGGGGGAATGAACAAATGAGAACGTCAGTGAACGTGATGGGGATACAAACGAAGAATATTATGGAGCGCATTTCCGTTACCTTAAAAGCAGTGCTAAAGACAGGAAAAGAAAATAAAAAAGTACAGCTCATTGAAAAGGAGGAGGGAATCGAATTACCGAGAGTCATCTCTGCGCAAGACCCGGTCTTTGAGGACAAGCGACTGATAGAGGAAATTCCAGAGCCGAATTGGAATGAGGCCTTGATCGCACCGCCGAATGGAATGGTGGATCGAACGCGTGAAAGTCCGCTAGCCAAAAAATATCGAAAAACACACAACTGGAAGCGACAAGCCTTCATCAGACAAGCTTATCAGCTGAAAGCAAGCGAAGCTCGGCGTACGCATCTCCATCTGGTTGCCGCACCACAGGCGGAAAATAAACAACCACATGAAATCCGAGACCTGAGATCCTCGCCATCACCACCGGTGGCAACGTGACAAAGGGTAGCGGCGAAGTCCCTTTTCTAAACGTGACATGCTGCCATATTTGCGCATCCGGCAAATTACGTTACAATAAAACATAGCTTACGTAAAGAGAAGGTGATTCGCAACATGGCATTAATCGATATTGCGGACATCAAACAAGAGATGTCTAGCATGGCTAAGCGATTAGCGGATATCAGGGGGTCTCTTTGACCTCCCAGTAAAACAGGAACGAATCGGTGAACTGGAAGAGCGCATGCTGGCACCCGATTTTTGGGATGACAATGATGCAGCGCAAAAGACAATCAGTGAACTGAATGCCATCAAAAGCCTCGTAGAGACGATGGCCAAGCTGGATTCCCAGTACGAGGATCTCCAGGTAATGCTGGAGCTCGTCATCGAAGAAGGGGATGCGTCTCTCATTCAAGATCTGTATGACAGTACGCAGGAGCTACGGAAGTCATTTGAGAGCTTTGAGCTGGAATTGCTTTTGAGTGATGAATACGACAAAAACAACGCCATTCTGGAGCTGCATCCGGGAGCGGGTGGAACAGAGTCCCAGGATTGGGCGGCCATGCTTCTGCGCATGTATACACGTTGGGGGGATGCCAAGGGCTTCAAGGTCGAAACATTGGACTATTTGCCTGGTGATGAAGCCGGTGTAAAAAGTGTTACTCTCCTCATTAAGGGCTACAATGCGTATGGCTACCTCAAATCAGAAAAAGGGGTTCATCGTCTTGTGCGGATATCTCCGTTTGATGCCTCTGGACGTCGTCACACATCGTTTGTGTCTTGCAACGTCCTGCCGGAGATCGAAGACGATAATGCGGTAGACATACGTACAGAAGACCTGAAAGTCGATACGTATCGTTCCAGTGGCGCGGGTGGTCAGCATATCAACACGACTGACTCCGCTGTACGGATTACTCACTTGCCTTCTGGAATTGTGGTGACGTGTCAAACGGAACGCTCCCAGATTAAAAACCGGGAGCGTGCGATGAAGATGCTGACGGCACGATTGTTCGAGAAAAAACGGGAAGAACAAGAGAAAACGTTGGCCGCGATTCAAGGTGAACAAAAAGATATTGCATGGGGCAGCCAAATTCGTTCCTATGTCTTCCACCCATACAGCCTGGTAAAAGACCATCGGACGAATATGGAGACAGGAAACGTTCAGGCAGTCATGGATGGTGAGATTGATTCGTTTATCGATGCCTATCTACGCGCGCAGATTAATCGTTAAACGAAACAGAAGGCTTCAAGGCTTTTGGTATGAAAATCGATACGGTGGTTCCTTTGCCGACATCACTGGAGATGTTGATTGTACCGCCGTGATCGCGAATAATTTTTGAGCTTACCATTAACCCCAGGCCAGTTCCTGCTTCCTTTGTACTATAAAAAAGCTCTCCTAATCGGGGAAGTAGCTCGGCAGGGATACCTTGTCCTTGATCGCTGATTCGGATGACAACATCAGAAGAGCGCTCTACAACCTTGATTGTGAGATTTCCACCTAACGGCATGGCTTCCATGCCGTTTTTTATGATGTTTATGAAGACTTGCTTGATTTGATATTCCTCACACAAAATGAGGGACGTGACTTGCGGAAAATCAGTAAGAATAGATACATTTTTAAGAAGTGCTTGTGGTTCCAAAAGCTTAATGACAGACGAAAGCAATGGCAAAAGGCCGTTGGGAGCAAATCGCAACGCTTGCGGCTTGGCCATTATCAAAAGCTCACTGGTAATCGAAGTGATCCGGTCGATTTCCGATCGCATAATTTGCAAGTATTGCTGATTCGCGAACTCGTCCCCTTCCATGAGTTGAATAAACCCTTTCAAGGCCGTAAGTGGATTGCGAATTTCGTGGGCAATTCCCGCGGCAAGCTCTCCTAGAACGGACAGCTTGTCAGAGTAACGAAGCAATTCCTCTGATTGCCGACGTTCTGTAATATCACGTGCCACAAAAACCGTGCTGAGAATATGACCGTTCGAACAAATGTCAGGTGTTCCTTTCACATCGAACAGCAACATTCTTCCGTCTGGGTGCAGGTAATGGTACTCGGCATCAAGTGTGATCTTCTGCTTCATCATTTGAGCAAAATCGTTCTTGGCGTTGGTTACTTGCTCAGGATGAATCAAGATCGAAAAATGCTGATTGATCACTTGATCAATTGTGAGACCAGTAACGGCCTGAACAGAAGGGGAAGTGTAGGTAATAATTCCATCCACATTTACAATAAAAATCAAATCCATAATGTTTTCGGATATTAACCGAAAGTTCTCTTGCATCTGGTGAAGAACCTCTTCCATTTTCTTTTGCTGCGTGATGTTCGTGGCAATGGAATAGCGACTAATGATTTCGCCGTCTTGAAAAATGGGAAAGCTGGAAGCGATAATATCCACAACCTGCCCGTTTTTATGGAGCAACTGATAATGCTTATTTTTTCGGATTCCTGCAGAGAGGATTTGTTGTTGTTTCTTACTGTCGAGAGCTTCTGTAGAAGCGAGAATTTCCCAAATTTGCATGTGCAGCAATTCTTGAGAGGTGTATCCTACCAATGCTTCACCAGCAGTGTTTACTCCTGTGAATCTGCCCTGCATGTCGAACATGAAAACAGCGTCAGGATTGTTGTGGAAGAGAGATGTATATAACTGTATCTGCGTGCCCATACCTATCCGCCTCTCTGTTGCTACTTGCTACCTTTGAATCGTTCGCTGTAGAAAGGAAAAATCCTACCAGACCAAAGTCCGTATTCATAATTATGTTATACTTCATGAAAGAGCAAGGTCATGAAAAAGGAGAGAAACCGTCCATGTTGTATGCCGCATTTTTGCCAATCGTGAATCAAGAGCTGAATGCTCAAGTAAGACCTGCGCATCTTACGTATATCAATGATTTGTACAAGCAGGGAAAAGTGATCATGGCAGGACCCTTCACAGATAAGCTTGGCGGATTAGTTATTTATAAAGCGGATTCTCTGGAAGAAGCTCGCAAATTGGCTGAGGCTGATCCAGTTGTCGTGGAAGGCGCACGGACGTTGGAGTTACGTGAATGGAGCCCGCTAGAGTTTCCTTTGTCCTAAATTGGTTATCGTAAGAATGAGAAGTGGTAGTCGGAGGCATACTTAGCGAAGAAATCCGATTAAAGGAGGGAACAGCCTTGAAACGTATTCCACTCGTTTTGACAGCGGCTGTACTCGCATTCTCGCTAAGTGCCTGTGGTACCAGCAAGCAAACACAGCCGCCAGCACAACAACCATCAACGGAAACGCCGGCAGCTGAAAAACCAGCGACAGAAACACCTTCGACAACGCCATCTGGCAGCTATGATGCAGCAACTGCAGAAACCATGTTCAAAAATACCTGTGCAGGCTGCCACGGACAGACGTTGGAAGGGGCAGTTGGGCCGAACTTGCAAAAGATCGGTAGTCAGTTGAACAAGGAGCAGATCATGGGCATTTTGGAAAAAGGAAAAGGATCAATGCCTCCGGGTCTCGTCAAAGGAAAAGATGCAGAGAACATCGCTGCATGGTTAGCGGACAAAAAGTAAACAAGGCAACAAACCAGCGCTCGAGCAATCGGGCGCTTTTTTCTTTGGCTTAAAAAAGTTTTTGTGTTGTATTCTAAATGGATTTTTATTATTATTCATGTATAAAAATACGGAATGAAATAAAGGGGAGAGAGCATGGTTCGGGTCGGGATTGTTGGAGCAACGGGGTATGGTGGTGCGGAGTTGATCCGTCTTTTAACTGGGCATCCGCATGTTGAGATCGCAAATTTATATTCAAGTTCATCAGAAGGAGAAAGCTTGGAAAAATCGTTTCCACATGCAGCTGGGCTCGGATTGCCGACATTGTCACCGATTGATGCAGACAGCATGAGCGGTGTGAACGATTTGATCTTCCTCGCTACGCCTGCGGGAGTAAGTAGCGGGCTGTCTCCGAAGCTGGTCGAAAAAGGCGTAAAGGTCATTGATTTATCCGGGGATTTTCGTCTGGAAAACGGTGCGGTCTACCAAAAGTGGTACAAACATGAGCCTGCCCCTTCCCAATGGGTAGAAGCGGCGGTTTACGGTTTAACCGAGTGGAATCAAGAGCAAGTGGCGGGTGCCAGTCTCATAGCAAATCCAGGCTGCTATCCCACTGCTACGCTCCTCGCCCTGCTTCCGCTGGTAAAGACAGGCTGGGTACAGCCTAACAGTTGGATCGTCGATGCCAAATCAGGTGTGTCCGGCGCTGGACGTGGAGTATCGCTCGGTGTTCATTACGGCGAGATTAATGAAAGCATTCATGCTTATAAAGTGGCGAGTCATCAACATACACCAGAGATTGAACAGGAGCTGCAAAAACAAAGCGGGGAAGAGACGCTTGTTCAATTTACGCCGCATCTGGTGCCGATGACCCGAGGAATTTTAGTCACGGCTTACGGACAACTAACCACTGATGTCACACAAGCGCAAATCCAGGAGCTATACGAAGCTACTTATGCGGATAAGCCTTTTGTGCGCGTACGTCCTGCAGGCAGTCATCCGCATACGAAAGAAGTTTATGGCTCCAATTACTGTGATATCGCCATCCATGTTGATCAGCGCACGAAGCGCGTTATCTTGCTGTCGGTCATCGATAACATGATGAAGGGCGCAGCCGGTCAAGCTGTGCAAAACATGAATGTCATGTTTGATTTGCCTGAGAAAACGGGCTTGCCGCTCGTACCAGTATACCCGTAGAGGAGGAGAGCAGATGCAAGGAATTGTCGTGATTAAATGTGGCGGAAGCACCATGGATCAGCTACCTGCCTCTTTCTTTCAGGCGATTGCTGGACTACAGGAGCAAGGACAAGAGATCGTCATCGTCCATGGGGGCGGACCTGCCATTAACAGTATGCTCGATCGAGTTCAGATCACTCCGCAATTTGTCGATGGGCTTCGTGTTACATGCGAGGACACGCTGCGTGTTGTGGAGATGGTCTTGTGCGGCAGTATCAACAAGGCGCTGGTAAAAAGGCTGACGCAGGCAGGAGCCAAGGCGTGGGGAGTTAGTGGCATCGATGGTCAGACTCTTTTGGCAACAAAAACGCCAAAGCCACTCGGGTGGGTAGGAGAGATCAAGAAGGCTGATACGACCATTCCGAAAGCGATTCTTGGGCAGGGCTATGTCCCGGTGATTGCTCCCCTTTCCGTTAGTGAAGATGGCACAGAGACATTTAATGTCAATGCTGATGTAGCCGCAGGAGCGATTGCCGCAGCACTCAGCGCCGAAAAGCTGATCATGGTAACAGACGTTCCGGGCATCATGCAGCCTCAGCCAGACGGAACCAAGGCAGTAGTGCCAGCTACAAGTGCAGAAGAGATACAGGAAATGATTCGGGCAGAGATTATTACTGGTGGAATGATTCCGAAGGTTCAGGCAGCTCTAGACGCTCTCGGACAGGGCGTGGAGCAGGTAGTCATCTGCCGGGGAACCGCTGATGATCTGCTCGGTGTTTGTGCGGGGCAGGGAGTTGGGACAACCGTACGTACGAATGTCAATTACGTTTAGGTGAGGAGGAAAATGAATATGCATACAACAACAGCGCCTGTGCATCTCATGAATAACTATGCGAGATGGCCCGTCAGTTTGGTAAAAGGACAAGGAAACCAGGTGTGGGATGATCAAGGCAAGCAATATCTCGATTTTACCTCAGGAATTGCCGTGACCTCGCTAGGGCATGTCCCGCCAAAAGTAACAGCAAAGCTGCACGAACAGCTCGATACGTTGTGGCATTGCTCGAATCTGGTGCATGTTCCTCAGCAAGAGATTTTGGCGGAAAAACTGAGCCGTCTGTCTGGACTGGATCAGGCTTTTTTCTGCAACAGTGGGGCGGAGGCGAATGAAGGCTTGATCAAGCTCGCCCGCCGCTATGCACAAAAAATTAAAGGGACCGACCGTTACGAAATCATCAGCTTTGAACAGTCTTTTCATGGACGGACATTGGCTACCCTAACGGCTACTGGACAGGAAAAGGTGAAGGACGGATTTGCACCATTGCTGCAAGGATTTGTCACTGTTCCTTACAACGACCTCGATGCAGTCAAGTCAGCCATTACAGACAAGACATGCGCGATAATGCTGGAGCTGGTTCAGGGTGAAGGTGGCGTACATCCAGCAGAAGAGGCTTGGGTGAAGGCGCTGCGTGAATTGTGCGATGCGCACGGATTGCTCCTGTTAATCGATGAGATACAGACTGGGATTGGTCGCACGGGTACATGGTTTGCTTTCCAACAATATGACGTGAAGCCAGATGCGATTTCATTGGCAAAAGGCTTGGGAAGTGGGTTCCCAATTGGAGCGGTTGTCGCGACTAAGGAAGTAGCAGACGCGTTTGCTCCAGGTACGCATGGTACTACTTTTGGCGGGAATCCATTGGCAGCAACTGCTGGAATCGCAACGCTTACGACGATGGAAGAGGAGCAGATTTTGGAGCGGGTAGCCCATATCCATGATGTATTGATCAAAGAGCTGGAGAAGCTCAAGGCAGAGCATCCAGACAAAGTGGTTACGGTTCGGGGAAAAGGATTGCTTCTCGGTGTGGAGCTAACGATTCCTGCTGGTGAGCTGGTCACGTATGCACGGGAAAAAGGAGTCATTCTGCTGATGGCTGGTCCACAAGTAGTGAGACTCTTGCCTTCGTTTGTAACGACCGATGAGGAAGTAAAGCAGGCCATTGCCGTATTAAGCGAGGCGCTGTCTCAGGTTTAGATGAAAAAGCAAAGAATGCAACGAGTAGAAGTGGTCAAAAAACTCGTTGCATTTTTATAATCTCAAATGTATATTAATACAAAAGGTTGCATAAATTCTCGGTAAGAGCGATCAGGCCGGTGCCCATTGGAGAGGAGTGGCTTTATAGATGGATAGAGAGAATCAATCGTTAGGTACAGGATATTTAACGCTGGAGAGCGGCGAGGTTTTTACAGGGAAGCTGTATGGCGCCCCCATTAACGGATTCGGAGAAGTGGTTTTTCATACAGGAATGACGGGATATCAAGAGGTGATGACAGACCCTTCTTTTGCAGGGCAAATTGTTACCTTCACGTATCCCTTGATCGGAAACTACGGGATCAACGAAAAGGATTATGAGGCAGCCAAGCCAGCCTTGACAGGGATGATTGTCAGCGAGCTATGCACGGAGCCAAGCCATTACGAATCAAACATGACTTTGGCCCAAGCGGCAGAAGCATTTGGATTCCCGATCCTTGCAGGGATTGATACGCGAACGATTACAAAGCGCGTCCGCCAAGATGGTACCGTATTCGGTGTCATTTCCGATCAGCCTATGCAGGTGGAGGAAGTTGTGTCCCTGCGCTTCAAGCACGCCAAGAAATCATTAGTTGCCAACGTATCCAGACAGCAGGTGGAGCGGTATCCGGGAACAGGGGAGCATGTCGTCTTGATTGACCTTGGCATGAAGCAATCGATTTTGGATGCACTTCTCGAACAGGGCTGCCGTGTCACGGTCGTTCCATTTGATACGAGTTTTGCCCAAATTAACGTTCTCGCACCAGACGGATTGTTGTTTTCCAATGGGCCTGGCGATCCGGAGCATTTGCTTGCGTATTGCAGCGAATGGCGCAAAGCCGTGGAGCAGTATCCGACATTGGGCATCTGCTTGGGGCATCAAGTATTGGCGTTGATGTACGGCGGCAAGACAGAAAAGCTCGCATACGGTCACCGTGGTAGTAATCATCCGGTCAAGGATCTGATGACTGGGAAAGTATACATGAGTTCACAGAATCACGGGTACGTGGTCAAGGAAGAGTCTCTGGACAAACGTCAGTTAACGGTTTCCTATCGCAATGTCAATGACGGTTCAGTCGAAGGGCTACGTCACGTCAGTCTGCCTGTTTTCAGTGTGCAGTTCCATCCGGAAGCACATCCGGGCCCTAACGATACATCCCACATTTTCCACCAATTCTTGCAGTCGATGCGCGTAGTAGGAGCGAAGAGATATGCCTAAATTGCCACACATTCATAAAGTATTGGTCATTGGTTCTGGTCCGATCGTCATCGGGCAGGCAGCGGAATTTGATTATGCAGGTGCACAGGCTTGCCTTTCCCTAAAGGAGGCTGGTGTTCAGGTTGTGCTGGTGAATAACAATCCAGCTACGATCATGACAGATGAACAAGTAGCGGACAAAGTATATCTGGAGCCGCTCACGGTGGAATCTGTGACAGCTATTATCGCAAAAGAGCGTCCCGATGGCCTCTTGCCTACGCTAGGCGGCCAAACGGGACTTAATCTTGCTGTTTCGCTGGCAGAAGCGGGCGTGCTGGAAAAGTACAGTGTGCAGCTGTTGGGTACGCCGCTGGCTGCCATTCAAAACGGGGAAGACCGTGAGCTGTTCAAGCAATTGATGCAAAAAATCGGAGAGCCTGTTCCAGAGAGCGATACAGTCGAATCTGTAGAAGCAGCGATCGAGTTTGCGAACGCCATAGGCTATCCCGTTATTGTCCGTCCGGCTTATACACTCGGAGGAGCAGGTGGCGGGATCGCGGGGGATGAAGTGTCCTTGCGAAAGGTTGCAGCGGGTGGCATTGCAGCTAGCCCAATCGGTCAGGTATTGATTGAGCGCAGTGTAAAAGGCTGGAAAGAAATTGAATACGAGGTCATGCGGGACGCAAATGATACCTGCATTATCGTGTGCAATATGGAAAATTTGGACCCAGTAGGTATTCATACGGGAGACAGTATTGTCGTCGCGCCATCTCAGACGCTGACAGATCGCCAGTACCAAATGTTGCGCAGCGTATCAACGAAAGTGATTCGTTCGCTAGGCGTAGTAGGCGGTTGCAATATTCAATTTGCGCTTGATCCGAATTCTGATCGGTATGTGCTGATCGAAGTAAATCCTCGGGTAAGCCGTTCAAGTGCGTTGGCATCCAAAGCAACAGGGTATCCAATTGCGCGCATCGCCGCCAAGCTCGCACTAGGCTATGGACTGGATGAGGTACTCAATCCAATCACGGGCTACACGTACGCTAGCTTTGAACCAGCGTTGGACTACATCGTTGTCAAAATCCCGCGCTTCCCGTTTGACAAATTCCCGCTGGCAGACCGCAAGCTTGGGACCCAAATGAAAGCGACTGGCGAGGTCATGTCGATCGCCCGCAATCTAGAAGCAGGACTTTTGAAGGCAGTTCGTTCCCTGGAACAGGGCTGCACACATTTAACTCGACCAGAGCTGGCATCCTGGACACGTGAGGAGCTTGCACATTCCTTGCAGGAAGCGACTGATATCAGACTGTTTGTTTTTGCCGAGGCGATCCGCAAAGGCTTTACAGAAAGTGAGCTGCACAGTCTGACTGGTGTCGATCCGTTTTTCTTGCGGAGCTTGCGTAAAATCGTGGACTTGGAAGTAGAGCTGTCTTGCCACGATAGGAAAACACTGACCCCAGAGCTGTTGATGGAAGCAAAGCGTCGCGGGTTTGCCGATGAAACTATCGCTTCACTGGTGGATGCTACGCCTGCCGAAATCAAATCATTACGTCAAGAATCAGGCATTACGCCTACTTATAAAATCGTGGACACTTGTGCTGCAGAATTTGATGCCCAAACCCCTTACTACTATTCGGATTGGCAAGGAATAGATGAGGTCGTGTCACTGTCTGGCCGCAAAGTACTGGTACTTGGCTCAGGTCCCATCCGCATTGGTCAGGGTATCGAGTTTGACTACTGCTCCGTACATGCAGCCAAAGCGCTTCAGGCAAGCGGTATTGCGGCTGTCGTTGTGAACAACAACCCAGAGACGGTCAGCACTGACTATGAAACAGCCGACCATCTTTATTTTGAACCGCTTCACGTAGAAGACGTGTTGCATATCGCAGAACGCGAACAGGTGGATGGCGTCATGGTTCAGTTCGGCGGTCAAACCGCGATCAACCTGGCAGCCAAGCTGGAGCACGCAGGGCTGGAAGTAATGGGTACGTCGCTTACAGCCATCGAACGTGCGGAGGATCGCGAGCTGTTTTACGCCATGCTGCGCAAGCTGGACATTCCACATATCCCCGGTAAAGGAGTATCGACCTTGGAGGATGCGACCGCGATAGCGGAGGAAATCGGCTTCCCTGTTTTGATGCGACCTTCGTACGTCATCGGCGGGCAAGGTATGGTAGTCGTCCACAATATCGACGAGCTGCAAGCGACCATTCACGACTGGTTGAACCATCCGGACATGAGCATGTTTTTCCCACTCCTTGTGGATAAATACGTTCCAGGTAAGGAAGCAGAAGTAGACGCGGTGTGCGACGGACAATCTGTCATTATCCCAGGGATTTTTCAGCATGTGGAGAGAGCGGGCATCCACTCAGGAGACAGTGTAGCCTTGTTCCCGGCTCCTCAGCTGACGGATGATATCAAGCAAAAAATCGCGAGCTATACAGAAGCAATCGCGAGAGAAATGGAAGCGGTCGGGTTAATCAATATTCAGTTCGTCATTGATGGCGAAACGGTTTATGTACTGGAGGTAAATCCTCGTGCTTCACGGACCGTACCGATTACGAGCAAAGTGACTGGCATCCCGATGGTTCAACTGGCGGTTCGCGCACAATTGGGTGAAAAGTTGTCAGAGATGGGCTACGGTACAGGGCTTTTGCCAGAGATTCCGTTTGCAGTCGTCAAAGCGCCCGTTTTCTCCACGATCAAGCTGAACGGCGTAGACCCAGTACTAGGTCCAGAGATGAAATCGACGGGGGAAGTTCTCGGCTTGGGGCATTCTTTCGAAGAGGCAGCAGGCAAAGCCTTTGCTTTCAAGGACAATTTATACGGCGACTGGCAAAAAGGTCAGTTGGTTATGATTTCTCTAGCAGATGGAGATAAGCAGGACGGCGTAAGAGAGTCGATTGGACAAATTCAAGCAGACGGTGCCAATCTGGCGGCGACTCCGGGAACGGCCGAGTGGCTGAAAGCCGAAGGAATTGTCGTGAAGCATGTCGTGGCAGATGAAACGGCCTGGATCGACCTATTGCAAAAGGAAGAAGCGGCCTTCGCACTTGTTACTGCGACGAAAGGTAATCGTCAGGGCCGGACAGGATTTGCTCTGCGAAGCCGTATGGTACAACAAGGCGTGCCGTTGTTCTCCGCTGTTGATACGTTCGAGTTATACGTGAAGTCTATTATGAAGAAAAGAGGTGGCTCACATGCAGCCAGTGAAGATATTGGAACACTTTCAAAACTTGCCGTTACAAAAGCATAAAGGAAAGGATTTCCTACGTGTCGATGAATTCAACGGGGAAGAATTGATGGAGCTGCTCCATCTGTCTGCTCACGTCAAGCAATTGCAGAAGCTGGGACAGCCATTCCAGCCTTTGCAAGGCAAGACATTGGGGATGATCTTTGACAAGGCTTCGACCCGCACGCGCGTCTCCTTTGAAGTAGGAATGCATCAGTTGGGTGGCCTAGGGATGTTCATGAGCGGAAAAGAGCTACAGCTCGGACGCGGGGAGCCAATCAGCGACACAGCAAAAGTTCTCTCGCGGTACGTGGATGCCATCATGATTCGCACCTTTTCCCACTCTTATGTAGAAGAGCTTGCTGAGCACGCGTCGATCCCTATTATCAATGGCTTGACCGATTTGTACCATCCTTGTCAGGCATTGGCCGATCTGCTGACGATTTGGGAGCATAAAGGCAAGCTGAAAGGAGTCAAGCTTGCCTATGTAGGAGACGGGAACAATGTGGCGAACTCACTGGTGCTAGGCGCAGCTCTGCTAGGCCTGGATGTGCGGGTGGCGACTCCGGCAGGCTACGAAATGGATGCAACAATTGTCGCAAAAGCTACAGAATATGCAAAACAAAGCGGTGGAAAAATGATGGTGACCACCGATCCGATAGAGGCTGTCATGGGGGCAGATGCTGTATACACGGACGTTTGGACTAGTATGGGTTTTGAAGAAGAAAATGAGGTGCGATTGAAAGCATTTGCCGACTATCAAGTAAACGAAAAATTGGTAGCAGCGGCAGATCGTGATTATCTCTTCTTGCACTGCTTGCCAGCACATCGTGGTGAAGAAGTGACAACCGGGGTCATCGACGGATCGCGCTCTGTCATTTTCGATCAGGCTGAAAATAGATTGCACGCACAAAAGGCGATATTGGCGGCGCTGGTGTGAACATAGTTCTAGTTAAATAGAACTAGCTGTAATTAAATCGAATAGACTATGAATCTGTGATTGCCGAATTTTGTCACTTATGTGTAAAATAAAGGTAGGAAAGAAGCAAAGAAGTACGGACTGTATCTGGTCGCTTGGTCCGTATGGAGCCAGTAGCGAATCCACCCTTTTCCGTAATGGAAATGGAAAGAAGAGCAGAGGCTGTACTTGGTCGCTTGGCCTCTGTATCACGGACAGTAGCGAAGCCAGCTTTCTCCACTATGCCTGAAGGGGGGAAAAGAAAATGAAAAAATGGTTCGCGGCAATTATGATGGTGGTAGCAATCGTAGCAGCTACTTCTGCAAACTTCCATATTGGATAAATAAGCGTATTGGAGAAACAAACACCGCTTGGCTGAGTGGTGTTTTTTCTTCAAGCTTGGAGGAAACAACATGCTATTGGATGTAATTGCCCTATCTTTTCTCGTAGCATTGCTGCGAGGGGGGAGAATTAAAGAATTTCCTAAATTCAATCAATTGAAACTTCTTATCGTTACCATACTGCTCCAGGCTTGTGCAGTCTTCTTTCCTATGATCGGTGGCATGTTCATATCGATCGCATATGTGTTTATTTTGGCTTTCCTCGTTTTTAATCGGGAATTTGAAGATATGCGGATATTTTTAATCGGCTGGTTTCTGAATGCGATTGCAATTTGGTCTAACAATGGAAAAATGCCAATCGATTTAGTCCAAGCAGCAAAGCTTCCTTATGACTTAGAGCCGGTTATAAACGGAACGAATTTCAAGCATAGTGTATTGACGGAAAGTTCAAATTTCCCGTTTTTGACGGATGTCATCTACATGCCATCTATCATTCCTCGGATTATTAGCATCGGCGATATTTTTATTATGTTAGGCGCCTTTTTACTTGTTCAGCGATTGATGAATAAACCTATTTCATTACTACAACTTCGCGAAGGTAAAAGTTATGCGACAAAAAACTGATTATGCAAATTGGATAAAGGGGATTGTTGTACAGGTTGGATTTGTCATTGCAGCAATCTATATTTTTTACACTTCTTCATCTGAATGGGCAGTTCGTGAGCATTGGGGGGTATTATCTACCTATACTCTCTTGACCATTTTTTCCTGTTTTGCTCCCGTACGTATATCAAATACGATTTTAACAGTGAACAATGCTGTAATCTTTTCGGGTATCTTGTTGTACGGTGTCTGGGTGGGAGTATGGGCTGCTGTTATTGAATCATTAATTATTGCTTTCCTGGTAAGGTTTAATCCGCTAAAAGCTATCATTAATATTGGGCAATTGTTAATGACTATATGGACAGTAGCGTTTTTGAAGGATTGGATCGAGGGCTTCGGAACGGTTTCTCCTATTATTAGCGATTTGTTTTTGGCTGTGATTTATTGGTTTGTGAACCTGATTTTATGTGGATTGGGTATCTCCTATTTTCATAAAATGACCTGGGCGCGAACCATAAAGATGATGGCAAAAGGATTTACCTCGACGTACTTGCTGCTATTAATTTTAGCCGGAGTAGGTTCACGATTAGTAGAGTCATATGGCCCGCTAACTCTAATTCCTATGATGATTGCGTTTATTACGATCAGTTACGTATTTCATCATTACTATGACAACCTTCAAAGGCTTCAGCAAAAAGTAGAAGAGGTCAAATCATTCAATCACAACTTCTTAACGACGATGGCTGCATCCATTGACGCACGAGATCGATACACAAGTGGACATTCTCAGCGTGTAGCTTACTGGGGAAGAGAAATTGCGAGAGATATTGGTTTGTCCGAACGAAAAGTGGAGGATGTTTATATCGGGGGAATCTTGCACGACATTGGAAAAATCGGCATCGAAGACGAAATTCTCAATAAAAAAGGAAAGCTGACCCCGGAAGAGTACGACAAGATCAAGCAGCACACAGTCATTGGCTACGAAATTATTTTGCAAGCAGGGATGTTCAATGAATTGCTTCCTGCGATCCGCTCCCATCATGAGCGAATAGACGGAAGGGGATACCCGGATGGTTTAGCCGGGGATGAGATTCCGTTGATGGCGAGAATTTTAGCCATTTCAGATGCTTTCGATGCGATGGTCGCGGACAGGCCTTATCGAAAAGGTTTGCCAGTGGAGGAAGCGCTTCAAGAAATCAGACGGGGCTCCGGTACCCAATTTGATCCGATATTGGCGGAGCATTTTATCAGAATCGTTCAGCGACTGCCGTACGAAGAGTTGCAGAGCATTATCGGAATAGAGTCCATCCCGCAGAAACAGTTACAGGAGGCAATCAGATAAGCTGCCCCTTGTAACTGTTTTTATTCGTTTACGACCATATGCGGATGAGCTCTTTGGTTTCTAGATGGCAGGTAAGCTTGAATACATCCGGATTGCTTAATTTCTCCCAATCGTGAAAGCCAAAACGGTCATCCATTGATTTCATGAGCAAGGCCAGCAGGCATCCGTGGCTAACAAGCACGATTTCTTTATGCGCATCTGCCAAAATCTCAGTGAGCAACGCATTTGCCCGGTTGATAGCAGTAAGGCTGGATTCGCCCCCTTCGAATTCAAGCGTCAGGTCATCGAATGTATCGCGCAGTCGCTCGAACCAATCTTCACGTGGTACTCCGCTAAGGACGCGCTCGACCAAACGCGGGTCTTCTTCAACCTTGATTCCGCGTTCCTGTGCAAGTGGTTGGATGGTAGCAATCGCCCGATGATACGGACTCGAAATGATTCGATCAATGGGGGAACCTGCGAAGAAGGTGGCAAGCTCCCGAGCTTGTACTTCTCCCTTTTCCGTGAGCAGGGCTTCGGGTTCTTGACCAGCAGCCTGACAATGACGTACCAAATAAATTGTTTTCATAATCCCTCCAACTGACTTCTCCTATGTCATTCTTCCTTTCACTCATTCTCTACCTTGGATTCGTTTTCCTTTCAATCGTGCAACGTTTATGCATAAACAGATGATGGCTATGCATAAAAACAAGATACTCTTTATGCGAGAAATGTATATTTTCTTTGCATCTCCGTTTTTGTCTGCGAATTCACAAGAAATAAACAAGAAAAATAGTTGTATTTTTATTAGTTCGTTTGTATAATTACTCGCATGAGAGAAACTTCGACACGGGGAGAGAGAATGATGGCAAAAGATAAAATTGTGTTGGCTTATTCAGGCGGTTTAGATACATCGGTAGCAATTAAATGGCTGCAAGATACGTATAACTACGATGTCATTGCAGTTGCATTGGATGTAGGGGAAGGGAAAGACCTCGATTTCGTACAGAAAAAAGCATTGCAGGTAGGGGCATTGAAATCAATCGTAGTGGATGCAAAAGATGCATTCGCAGAGGAATTCGTATTGCCAGCCCTGAAGGCAAACGCCATGTACGAAGGGAAGTATCCGCTGGTGTCTGCACTGTCGCGTTACCTGATTTCGCGCGTGCTGGTTGAAATCGCGGAAAAAGAAGGCGCGGTAGCTGTCGCACACGGTTGCACAGGAAAAGGAAACGACCAAGTACGTTTCGATGTTTCCTTTACAGCGCTGAACCCGGATATCAAAATCGTGGCGCCGGTTCGGGAATGGGGCTGGACGCGTGACGAAGAGATTGAATATGCGAAAAAGAACAATATCCCGATCCCAATCGATCTGGACAATCCATACAGCATTGACCAAAACCTGTGGGGCAGAAGCTGCGAGTGCGGTGTTCTGGAAGATCCATGGGCAGCTCCTCCAGAAGGTGCATACGATCTGACGAAGTCGATCACGGATGCACCAGACGAGGCAGAAGAAATCGAAATCACTTTCGTGCAAGGGAAGCCAACTGCATTAAATGGCGAAGAGCTCCCACTGGCTGAACTGATCCTCAAGCTGAACAAAATCGCCGGAAACCATGGTGTAGGCCGTATCGACCATGTGGAAAACCGTTTGGTGGGCATCAAATCTCGCGAAGTTTACGAGACTCCGGCTGCGACTACTTTGATTTTGGCTCACCGTGAGCTGGAATTCTTGACGCAACCACGTGAGGTTGCTCAATTCAAACCGATTGTCGAGCAAAAACTGGCGCAAGTGATTTACGAGGGTCTCTGGTTTTCGCCAATTCGCAATGCTGTCCAGGCATTCATTGAAGAAACGCAAAAACACGTAACGGGTGTCGTACGTGTGAAGCTGCACAAAGGACATGCGATCGTTGTAGGCCGCACCTCTGCATCGTCTCTCTACAGCCATGAGCTGGCGACTTACAATGCTGGTGACCAATTCGACCATAAAGCAGCACTCGGTTTTATCAAGCTGTGGGGTCTGCCTACAAAGGTATACGCACAGGTAAACGAAGGTGTACTGCACGAGAATAAAAACACGGCCATTAAGATTTTGGATGAAAAGGATGCGATCAAGCAATGAAACTCTGGGGAGGACGCTTCACGAAGCCGACGAATCAACTCGTAGAAGAGTATACCGCTTCTATTTCTTTCGACCAGAAAATGTGGCGACAGGACATCGTTGGAAGCCTTGCTCATGTTGCCATGTTGGGCAAGTGCGGCATCCTGCCAATGGAGGAAGTAAGACAGATCATCGCTGGCTTGAAAAAGGTAAAAGAGAAAATTGAGCGCGGGCAAGCTGAGTTTCTCGTTGCGCACGAAGATGTGCATATGAATATTGAAAAGATGCTGATTGAAGAGATCGGTCCGGTGGGGGGCAAACTCCACACCGGACGGAGCCGCAATGATCAGGTTGCGTTAGATATGCACCTGTACCTCAGAGAAAAGCTGATGGAGATTATCCAATTGGCGATGTATTTGCAAGAGGCATTGCTCGAGCAAGCGAGCCAGCATCTCGATACCGTCATGCCAGGCTATACACATTTGCAGCGTGCGCAACCAGTATTGTTTGGCTATCACCTGATGGCGTATGTGTCCATGCTACAACGTGATATCGAACGGATGACCGAGACGTGGAAGCGTGTGAATGTGCTGCCGCTTGGAGCTGGTGCCCTCGCAGGTACGACATTCCCTATCGACCGCACGTTTGTAGCGGAATTGCTGCAATTTGATGGTATCTATCAAAACAGCATGGATGCAGTGAGTGATCGTGACTTCATCGTCGAATTTTTGGCGGACGCATCCTTGGTCATGACCCATCTCTCCCGTCTGTGCGAAGAGCTCGTCATCTGGAGCAGTCAGGAATTCTCCTTTGTGGAGCTAGACGATGCATTTTGCACGGGGTCCAGTATCATGCCGCAAAAGAAAAATCCTGATGTAGCAGAGCTGGTTCGCGGAAAAACAGGACGTGTTTACGGCAATCTGTTTGGATTGTTGACCGTATTGAAAGGTTTGCCGCTGGCGTACAACAAGGACATGCAAGAAGATAAAGAAGGCATGTTCGATACGGTAGCTACCATTCATGGTGCGCTAGCGTTGCTCACGCCGATGATTAAGACGATGCAAGTCAAAGCAGATCGCATGCGTCAAGCAGTTACCAACGATTTTTCCAATGCGACAGACTTGGCAGATTACTTGGTTCGCAAAGACATGCCGTTCCGTCAGGCGCATGAAGTCGTAGGGAGAACCGTCTTGTACTGCATCGAGCAGCAAAAATATCTTCTCGATCTGACCTTGGAAGAATTCCAGAGCTTCTCAGAGGCTATTGAGGCAGATGTGTATGGCGCTCTAGCTGTTGAGACGGTTGTCAATGCACGTAACGTGCTGGGTGGGACCGCTCGTAATCAGGTAGAGGTACAAATTGATTGGTATCGCAAGCAACTGGTAGAAACACATGCTTGGGTGCACAAAAACAGTCAAAAGGTCATGATTGAATCCCTGATCGATGTAGGTTCACCTGCATAAAAACGTACATGAATGAAAAGCAAAAACCCCAAAGCTTTGGGGTTTTTTTGCGTTCTATCCTTATCTACCAACTATTTTCAAATCAAAGCCTACTGCGGTTGCGTACGCAAGAGGCAACTCCATGCGGGCTGTCTTTAATGGATCAACGACCTGACAGATACGCAAATCTCCAGCAGCGGAGAGTAAGAAGGTGGCTTCGGCCTTTTCTACTCCCAGCTCTTCGTGTAGAAATTGTACCATGTTGATTACCGCTCGATCCGCTGCCTTGTCCAGCTCTTTTTCCGAAGCAATCGTGATCAAGTGATCTTGATTGACTGCCATCGGTAACGGCCACTGCTTTCCTTTTATCACATCGAGCTTTACGGTTACTTCCCCAGCAATTTCCACGCCACATACAGCTACTTCACCGTCAGCCATTGCAGCATGAAGGTCACCCAGGGCAAATAATGCGCCGGGAACATTTACGGGTAAAAGTAATGTAGTACCTTCGCGCATTTGTTTGCAGTCCATGTTGCCGCCGTGATCGCCTGGCGTACCACATGAAATGGCTTCTTTGGCAGGCGCAGTTCCAATTACGCCAATCATGGGATTGATCGGAACCTGAAGCTTGTCTGATAATACAGCTTGTCCATCTTGTATCGGAATCATTTTGATCACATTTTCTTGCAGGTCGAATCCCATTACACCCAGTTCTGGTCCAGTCACCATTACGCCTTGATTTTTAATCTCAATTTTCTGAATATGAACAACCAAAATATCGCCTGGTTCTGTTCCTTCTATATATATAGGGCCGGAAGCAGGGTTGATCCGATTCCAATCAAGCTCTTGAAACGCGGTGTCAGCCGATTGGATTTGGTCCTCGAAGCAATCGCAGGTTTCAACCGTTACGATACTGCCTGCTTCTACCTTCAAGACCGGCTGATTCTCAGGAGACATGGCATAAATCACGTCCTGCTTTTTTACTCTGTACATGGTTGCAGTCCTCCAGTCCATTTCGAAATTTACATATATTTCTTTATCATAGCATGAAATGCCTACGTGTTTAGCGCTGAATCATGGAGGAAATAATTGTACAAAGGAATCGAAGGTCTAAAGAGAGCAGGGAGCAATCATGCAAGAGAGCTACAAGATCAGTCCCCGTCAACTATTGATGCTCGTCACCCTTGTTACCATTGGGGACTCCGTTCTCGTCCTGCCTGGCATGACGGCTGCACTCGCTAAACAGGATGCGTGGATATCTGTCCTGATCGGGCTTGTGGTGGGACTGCTCAATATTGTCTTACTCATAGCAGTGGGGAAGCTTTATCGGAATCAAAGCTTTTTCACCTTCGTTGATCAAACCGTTGGGAGAGTATTAGGAACGATCATTACACTCTCGTTTATTAGCTATACGCTGTTTTCAGCAGGGGCGCATGTGATGGAAATTGGCGACTTTGTTGGCACGCATCTACTAGTTTCGACTCCAAGATTCGCGATACAGCTGTTGTTTGTCATTGTGATTATGTTTGGTGTGAGTTTGGGACTGCAAACAGTCGCTGAATCGGCAGAAATCTATTTTGTCTGGTTCTTTTTCTTTTTTGTTTTACTGATGATTACTCTGCTGCCACAGGCGGACATATCGAGAATTCAACCTGTATTTGAAAATGGGTGGAAGCCTATTTTGCAGGGAGCTACGGCGGCAATTGCCTTTCCTTATTCGGAGTTGGTGATTTTTATGGCGGTTCTTCCGTTTGTCTCGCCCATCCAAAAACGGATGAGATATTTTTTTCTGGGGACGTTGCTTGGGGGAATAGTGCTGTTCATCATCATGTTGATGTGCATCCTTGTTTTGGGGGCAGATCTGACTGCGCGGCATTTTTATCCAACCTATGTACTCATCAAACAGCTGAAGCTCGGGGATTTCATTCAGCGGCTAGAAGCGATTATCGCGGTGATCTGGTTTATCGCGGTAAGCGTCAAAATTACGCTGTATTGCCTGTTTTTTCATTTGGGCATCCGTCACGTCTTTCGAATCGACAATTTCAAGGTTCTAATCTTTCCGTACATCGTTTTGCTCATGGTGATGTCCACGATTTTCTCGCCCAATATTGTCGTCTTTGGCGACATCATTGCGAAGTACTGGCCATTCTATGATTTTACTTATAGCTTCGGTGTACCGTTGGTGCTTCTGTGTGGGTATGCCATTCGAAAAAGATTCCTAGGTCAAAAATCTTGATGGCTCGTCCACTTGAATTGGACGAGCCATCGTTAATTTGTCGAATTTATATTATTGGATAGATAAAGCATATCCGTTTGTGGTGTTACCTGTAGCACCAGATTTACTTACTCGGTCGATTAAAATATAGTATTTTTGCGCAGAAAAATACATGGTAACTGATTCTGCGCCACCTACGCCGTTTTTATTTGAAATAGATTCATCCAACACTTTGTTACGAGCTGCATCCCATATTTCAAATTTCAAATCCATATTGGAAGGAACGTTCAGTCTAATTGTTCTTGTACCACTTGTTTTCGGTTGAAAAGCAACGTAGTCTTCGTCATCAATATCCCAAATGTATCCTTGTGCGACATCCCCGATTCCTAGGACAAATCCATTTGCATCACGTTGACCCCATGTATTATTGCTTTGCTGATTTGTTTCACTTTCCCAATACGATGCAGCAAATACAGAGGACGCCACTGTTAAACTCAATACCAATGATGAAATACCGACTAGAAGCTTTTTCTTCATAAAAAACACTCCTTTTAACGGCTTTGTTTTACATTTTTCATAATATTTTAATTAAAAATGGTTGTAAATACAAATTTTAACATTATTCTTCAAAAAATGATAGATTATGTATCTGTTTTCAAAAAAGTAGAAGCAGCTGATTAGTATTTAATCAGTTGCTTCCAGAAGTTGATTTATAGGGATTACAAACTTAATCGAAGAATCTGTGCCACATCGTCACTCGTCAACGTCTTAAACTGACCGATCGGACCAAACGGAGTGGCTTTTTCGGCCATGAGTTGCAAGTGCTCGTCGGTGATGTCGTAATCAGCCAATCGGGTCGGGGCACCGATACGGGCAAAGAAAGCTTCTGTAGCAGCAATTCCTTCCAAGGCGATCTCATCATCTGTCTTGCCGGAAGGATCGACATTCCATACCTCTGTTGCGAAGCGCATGAAGCGAGGGACGTTTTCACGGTACACATAGCGCATCCATTTGGGGAAGATGATCGCCAGACCGCCACCGTGCGGGATGTCGTAAACAGCACTGACAGCATGCTCAATGGAGTGAGTTGCCCAGTCTGTTGTGACGCCAACCGGGAGAGTTCCGTTCAATGCCATTGTTCCGCAGTACAGGATGTTGGCGCGGGCATCGTAGTCTTCCGGATTGGTGAGGACGCGTTCTGCATTTTCGATGACGGTCTTCATGATCGACTCAGCAAAACGTGTTTGCAATGGAATTTCGGTTGTATGCGTGAAATACTGCTCGAATACATGGGACAAAATGTCGCTGATTCCGTAGATCGTTTGGTCGCGAGGTACGCTAAACGTATGCTCAGGATCCAGAATCGAAAAAGCGGGAGACGTCGTGCCAGCTCCATGCTTTTCTTGTGTCTCCCAGTTGGTGACGACACTTCCCCGGTTCATTTCAGAACCAGTAGCAGCAAGTGTCAGTACGGTACCGAGGGGGAGAGCTTCTTGTGCGACCGCTTTACGCGTATAAAAATCCCATACATCTCCCTCGTAAGGCACACCAATCGCGACTGCTTTGGCCGCGTCGATTACACTGCCTCCACCAACAGCGAGTATCCAATTGACGCCCTCTTGGCGGCATAGCTCAATTCCTTTATTCACGGTACTCAGACGTGGATTTGGCTCCACTCCTGCCAACTCATGCACGCGGCAGCCCGCAGACTGGAGGAGAGATATCACTTTGTCGTAGAGTCCGGTTCGTTTTATACTGCCACCACCATATACCAAAAGAACAGTGGGACCTAGCTGTCTTGCTTTTTCCTCGAGCTGGGCCAATTGACCCCGTCCAAAAATCAGCTGTATCGGGTTATGGTAAACAAAATTTTCCACGTTATATCCAGCTCCTTTTACATGAATGAACCTCTTGTCACACTCATTGTAGCCAACTGTTTTCCATGATGCTAGGCGGGAATGTGCAATCTTATTTTCTCCCTAATTCGTGACAGTTGTTAACAATCGAAGCTGTTTCGACAAGAAATGAGAGATTTAGTGGATACCATCCTTGAATCGTGGTGGTATAATGGATAAGATGGGAAATCCCGCTGTTTTTCAACAAGGTGTGGCAGCGGTTGCTAGTAGGTAGAGGGGTTTTGTCGATTTTATCATTAACAAAAAATCAGGATCAAGATACATAAAGAAGGATCTGACGAAGTAGGATGTGATTTGCTTGATCGAAATGTTCGATGTGTGGAAAACATACCCGAATGGTACGAATGCTTTGAAAGGTATCAACATTCGAATTGAGAAGGGTGAATTTGTGTACGTAGTAGGCCCCAGTGGAGCGGGTAAATCTACGTTTATCAAATTGATGTACCGTGAAGAGAAGCCGACGAAAGGACAAATATTTTTGGGTGGCTTCAATGTCAGCAGAATCAAAGAGCGTCAAATTCCATTAGTCCGCCGCAGTATCGGTGTTGTGTTCCAAGACTTCAAGCTGCTGCCGACATTGACTGTTTCGAAAACGTCGCATTTGCGATGGAAGTAATCGAGAGTAATCCCAAACAAATCAAGCCCCGTGTGATGGATGTTTTGGGCCTCGTAAAGCTCAAGCATAAAGCCAAAATGCTGCCAAACGAGCTGTCCGGCGGTGAGCAGCAACGTGTTGCCTTGGCGAGAGCGCTGGTGAATAGCCCGGGAATTATTATCGCGGACGAACCGACGGGAAATTTGGACCCAGAAACCTCTTGGGAAATCATGAGGCTATTTGAAGAAATCAATCAGCGAGGAACGACGGTCGTCATGGCGACCCACAACAGGGAAATTGTAAACACCATGAGAAAACGGGTAGTTGCGATCGAAGCAGGCCAAATCGCCCGTGATGAGCAGAGAGGGGAATACGGTTATGAAGATTAGGACGCTGGGGCGCCATGTCCGTGAAGGGGTCAAAAACCTCGGGCGGAACGGCTGGATGTCGTTCGCTTCTATTAGTGCCGTGACCATTACCCTCTTTATCTTGGGAGTTTTCCTCGTCCTGGCGATGAACGTCAATTACTTTGCACAATCCGTCGAAAAACAAGTGGAAATTCGCGTTTTCATGGACTTGCTGGCGACAAAAGAAAACATCACGCAGGTTGAGAATAATATCAAGAAACTTCCGCAAGTGGAGTCTGTTTCATTTATACCGAAAGACGAAGGGCTGAAGCAGTTTAAAGAGAGCCTTGGTGAAAAAGCGTACTTGTTTGAAGGCTTGGAGGAAAGCAATCCCCTGCCAGATGCATTTGCAGTAAAAACAAAACAACCACAGGACACTGCTACGGTGGCAACGCAAATCAAAAATTTCCAGTATGTCAAGAGCCTGACCTACGGGGAAGGCACTGTAGATAAGTTGTTTTCTTTGACCGAAGCAGTCCGTAATGTCGGGATTGCCTTTATTATCGGTCTCGGTTTTACAGCGATGTTCTTGATTGCCAACACGATTAAGCTGACGATTGTAGCACGTCGCAGAGAGATTGAAATCATGAAGCTGGTTGGGGCCACGAACTGGTTTATCCGTTGGCCATTCTTTGTGGAAGGGCTCTTGATGGGTGTGGCAGGGGCATTGATTCCGACGATTATGTTAACGGTTGGGTATTACTACCTCTTGGATGCCATTACCTCCAGCTTTGAAGCTTCCCAACTGTTTAAACTGTTGCCGCTATTCCCGCTCGTGTATCAAGTGGCGCTGGCTTTGCTAGCGATTGGTGCATTCATCGGGATTTGGGGAAGTTTGGTGTCTGTACGTCGCTTCTTGCGAGTTTAATAATTTGAAGAGCGTGGGAGGAGTAACATGAGAAAGAGAATCCTGCTAGCACTCGTAATCACTGGGCTTGTGGTCGGTACTGTGCTCCCGACAAATGTGAGCTTGGCAGCGCCTAGTAAGGCCTCTTTGGACAAGATTAATCGAGAGCTAAAAGAAATCCAAAAGAAGAAGAAAAGCCAGCAGCAGCAATTGAAGAAGACAGAAGAACAGATCAATGTTGTGCAAAAAGAGAAAAAAGGTTTGGAGACGCAATTGATGCAAATTGATTTGCGTCGCAACGATACACAGAAAAAGTTGGACAAGCTTGAGCAGCAAATGGACGATACCAAGGAAAAAGCAGCCAGCGCTCAGGATCATCTGGACGAAGCAAAAGACCGCGTAGCCAAAAGGGATGCCTTGCTCAGAACGCGTGTGACTTCCATGTATGAACGCGGTACGATCTCTTATTTGGATGTACTGCTCGGTTCCTCTGACTTTGGGGACTTTTTGACACGCATGCAGGCCTTGCAGCTTATTTTGGAGCAGGACACGCGTATTTTAGAGGATAACATTCGCGATAAGGAAACAATCGAGACCAAAAAGAAAGAAATTGATCATCAACTGACTGTGTACGCCGGGATGTTCGATGAGGCTGAGGAGCTTAAAGTCGAATTGGACAAGCAGTACAAGCAAAGTCTAGTGGTCAAGGCTGAACTGGATAAGAAAGAATCTGCGCTGGAAGTGGATTTGGAGCAATATGGACAGGAGCTTTTGGCTATCACGAAACAGGAAGCAGCCAAATACTCGGAACGAGTACGTGCGATGAGCGCTTCCGCTACAGGCTACAAGGGTGGAAAGTTTGCCTTGCCAGTCGCAAGTGGGCAATTCCGCTTCACTTCGGGCTTCGGAATGCGGAGTGATCCGTTTACAGGCCGCTCGGCTGGGCATAATGGTTTAGATATGGCAGCACGGAAAGGAACGCCAATTATGGCTGCGGCTGACGGAGTCGTTCTCTTTGCAGGATACAATGGCGGCTACGGGAATACAGTAATGATCAAGCATAACGCGGAATATACCACTCTGTACGGTCATATTCGTGAGGGTGGGATCAAGGTTTCTGTTGGGCAATCCGTATCGAGAGGTCAAAAGATCGCAGAGGTAGGATCAACAGGTCGCTCAACCGGGAATCATGTGCACTTTACCGTCTATAAAAATGACGTAGCAGTCAACCCAATGCCGTATTTGAAGTAGACCCTCGTGCGACCAGACAAATATTGTTAACGGAACATGCATAAACTAGCAGCATATCTTTTTCCGGTAGCACAAAGGATGGTGACGTAACAGTGAGATGGAAAGGACGTACCGTAATCGCGCTTGTACTCATCTCGATGGTAGCCAGCAGTTTTATTACGATGGCGATCATGAAGACATCGGCTAGCGCCAGTTCAAGTCAAGGTGGGGCTTTAACAGCATCTAGCATGGCGCTGTTTTCTGGGAGTGGAGATTATCCGAAAGAGTTCCAGAAGCTGTACGAGGCGTTTTCAACAATCAAGAAAGATTACATCCAAAATGTCACCAATGAGCAATTAGTAGAAGGTGCAATTGGCGGAATGGTCGGGTCGCTCGAAGATCCGTACAGTGATTACATGGACCCTCGTTCTGCTGAGGAGTTCACATCTACCCTACACTCGACTTTCCAAGGGATCGGGACAGAAGTAACGATGCAAAATGGTCGGGTAACGGTTGTTTCGCCATTCAAAAACTCTCCAGCGGAGCGTGCAGGGCTGCGACCAAACGACCAAATTTTGAGCGTAAATGATGAATCGCTTGAAGGATTGGACCTGCATCAGGCAGTGACGAAGATTCGCGGGCCTAAAGGTACAAAGGCGGTTCTCAAAGTAGTGAGAGCCGGAGTGCCAGAGCCTCTTACCATCGTGTGTGTACGTGACGATATTCCGATTGAGACGGTAAACAGTCAGATACTCGAGAAGAACGGTGTTAAAGTAGGCGTGATCAACATTACCCAATTCTCTACAGACACAGCTAAGCACTTCAAAGATCAGCTGGCTGCTCTCGAGCAGAAGGGGATTGGCGGTCTGGTTATTGACGTTAGGGGCAATCCGGGCGGATATTTGTTAGCTGTGAAAGAGATCGGAGAAATCCTCGTACCGAATAAAGGCAAGATCGTGCAAATCGAGTATGGAAATGGCGGGCAGCAAAAAGAAGAGTACTTCTCGACTACTGAAGCTGCTAAGCCTTATCCAATCTCGGTACTGATTAATGGCGGAAGTGCCAGTGCCTCGGAGATTTTGGCAGGTGCCATGCGTGATAACGGCAGCTACAAGCTGGTCGGTGAGAAGACCTTTGGTAAGGGAACCGTTCAGAGTACAATGGAAATGAACGACAAGAGCCAATTGAAGCTGACGATTGCCAAGTGGGTCACGCCGAAGGGCGAATGGGTCCATAAAAAAGGCATTACGCCAGACTTTGCAGTCAAGCAACCGGACTATTTCAACGCAACTCTGTTGCCGGCAGATAAAGTATTGCAGCGCGACATGGCTGGTACTGACGTGAAAAACCTGCAGCTCATCCTGAAGGGCTTGAATCTGTCCACAGGGCGAGAAGATGGCTATTTTGATGAAAAGACAGAGGAAGCAATCAAGCAGTTCCAAACCTCCAACAAGCTTGAGGTAACTGGCAAAGTAGACGCGAAGACACGCTCTTCGCTGGAAGAAAGTCTCCGTAAAAAGATGACGAAGCCAGAGAATGACCTGCAATTGCAAAAAGCTCTGGAAGTAGTCACGGGCAAGTAATCAATAATCAAGAAAATGGAAGAAGGTAATTCCCTGCTTTCCGTAGAAATGATAACCACGGCAAATCAAATGCCGTGGTTTTTCTTTCTTTTAGTTGAGGTGAGGCAATTGGCGATACAGGCAGATATGCTTACCATTGCATATGGCTTTGCCGCATTTTTTATCAATCCTGTTTTCTATCTCTTTCTGGTTTTTATTTATTTGCATTATCGCAGACAGATGAACCTGGAAAGACAGCTTTTTTCTGCACGCATTCAGTCACCCTTGCTCTCGACGATACGGGCTGTAGGGATGGGCTTGGTGGGAGGATTACTTATTTCTCTTCTTAGTGCAGGACTCGGCGTGGTTGTGCAAGCACAGGATTTGTGGATACTATGGGGATTGGCGCTCATCTTGGCGCTGATTCGTTTACGGTTTCTCTGTTTCGCATATGCTGCAGGGATTTTGGCGATTTTACACGCGATCACACAGGTCATTCCACCAGTTACGGATGTTCCTGGATTGAGCTATGTCTGGGAAATGATTCGTCAGGCAAAACCTTTGCCGTTGCTTGCGTTAGTTGCGATCATGCATCTGATTGAAGCGATGCTCGTACGCTGGAATGGCGGGCGGGACGCTTCTCCGCTATTCGTGGAAGGGCAGCGTGGGCGGATTGTCGGTGCCTATTTGCTTCATTCTTTTTGGCTGACGCCAGCCGTGCTGTTCGTACAAATGGAGCCAGGTGCTATCAGTGGTGCGTTGTATCCGGGTTGGCCGTTCTTTTCGCCGGAAGCCGCTTCATTCGGACTGATGCTTTTGCCGACGGTGACCGGATTCTCCGATATGACGCAAACGATGACACCTTATAGAAAGGCAACGCAGGTTGCGAAAAATTTGACGCTGTATGCGATTGGTTTGTTGGGGTTATGTGCTCTGGCTGTATGGTTTTATCCGTTGATCTTGCTGGCTGCGATCTTTGCACTATTCGGTCATGAAGCGCTGTTTTTCTGGAGTCAGTATCAAGAAAGAAAGCGTTCGCCTTATTTCATCCAGTCTTCGCGTGGTGTAAAAGTAATGGGTGTCATTCCAGGGACGAGAGCAGAAGAAATCGGCATCACGCCAGGTGAGATTATCGTGAAAGTAAATGGCATTTCGGTGCGGGAAAAAGAAGATTTATATCCGGCGTTACAAGCCAATCCTGCCTTTTGCAAAATGGAAGTACTCACGCGTGAAGGCGAGCTGAAGTTCGTGCAGTGTGCGGTCTATGCGGGCAATCATCACCAACTGGGGATCATTGTGGTTCCGGATGCAAATACCCGTGCATTTGTTGATTTGAAACGCGCCAGTGTAGTCGAGCTGATCAAGCAAAAGCTGGAGAAGCTGAATGTAGGAGCATAAGGAAAGTTGGGGAGAAGGTATGCAGACAAAAATGCATACCTTCTTTTTTCTAGAAAAGCTTGTCCACTCGGTAACTTACTGGTGGCTGTTGCGTCTCAATGTAGGAGGAAAAAAGAGGGAGTGGGGTCCGGTGTTCAAGGTGAAAAGAACGGTCTCGTGGTTTTTGTCGGGTACTTTAGCTGCCGCCACAGTTTTTGCCGCCCCCTTATCAGGAGTAGGCGCAACGAGTCCTGCGACCGTAGCGCAGGCTCAATCGGTTGTGGCTGTGCCGATGCATGTGACGAAAGGTGTCCAAAAGCTAGTCAAGCTCTTACCGGAGCTGTCTTCGCGCTACGTCGTTTACGGTGGCGATGTGGATGGACCTGGTGTTAGCGGGGTGGTGGTCACGTTCGCACAGTCTGCTGCTGAGGCCGAATCGTCCATGGATGATGCGATTTTTGACGGACAGACAGGTGAGTTGCTCAGACTGAATCTTACCCCGAAAGCAGCAACAAAGCCTGCCTACCCGACTGAGCAGCAGGCCAAAACACGTGCGCTGGCTTTTGTCGCTGGTTTGCAGGGAACAGGTACAGGTAACACCTATCAAACGAGAGAGGTTTATAAAAATAAGGACCTATTGACGGTTAGACTGGTGCGAGTCCTGAATAATGTAGTGCTCGATGACGATTATGATTGTCTCGTCAGTTTTGATGCAGCGGGAAGAATCGTTTGGTTTTCCACGTTTGATGGCAGGCTATACGAAAAAGTAAGTCCCTCTTCACTCCCATCTCCGCAGCGCGTCATCTCCGCCGAACAAGCTGTACGAAAGTGGCAAGAAAGCCGTCCATTGGAACTCGTTTATTTATTGCCCATTCATAATCATAGCGACCAGGTGGAAGCAAAGCTCGCTTATGTCCTGAAAAATGGAATCATAACACAACAACATACAGGTAGTGCATTGGATGCCTTTAGTGGCAAACGATTAGTAACAAAGAATACCCGAGAGACTACCAACCCGTCTCAGACCATCAATGTGACTGGAACAGGTGAGAAGTGGGAAGCCCAAACAGAGTCGCAAGCACGTGATTTGTTACGCATATTGTTTAGAATCGAAACAGAAAAGCTGCCGCTATCCATCTACGAAGCGAGTTACGATGATGGTCCAGCTCTTCGTTATTTCATATGGGGAAATTTTGGTGAAGGGGTTCCCGATGCTGACAAGATATCTCGAATGGCTACGTTTCCTGAGGGAAGCAGTAACGGGGAGCAGCATCATCTCCTTGTGACAGATGCGAAAACTGGTGAACTGCTTGAATTTTCCACAAAGGTGAACAATCCGCAATGGTCTAACGTGAAAACGGATAAGAAGCGGGATCGGATGGAAGCGGATAAGCTTTTGAGAAGACTGGCTCCGTCTGGAGGCAATCAGATACAAGTAACGGAGGATGGAGATGAAAGGTACACCTTCATCGTTGCTGATCCCCTTGTGAACGGTCTTCCGGTTTATGGGAACAATCAGAGTGTGGAGAATGGGATGTATACGATTCGGATCGATTCATGGACGGGTGCATGGGAGCAGGTAAGCATAAACAAACCGGCCAGTGTCAAATACCCGGCACGTTCCCAAGCGCTTAAAGAACAAGTGGCCATGACCCGTTTACTGCAAACCTTTCCACTTGAGCTGACCTACATCCACCAACCAGATTACAAGAAAGGCACGATTACCTGGAAGCTCGGTTATGACCTTTCGTTCCGTCAAACTCGCTCGCATTGCTTTTGCGGGGGAGAATTTAAAGTAGATGATACGTTTTATGTGGATGCGAGAACCGGAAAAGTGATCGTAAACGAATAGGAACCTGAAGAAGAAAAAGCCGCCTTCTCCGATTTCGAAGAGGTGCGGCTTTTTGTATTGGATTCTAGGCAGTTGCTTCGAATCCTGTGATTTGATTGAGACTGACTTTCTTATCATCCTGGAGGACGAATTCAACTACTCCGTTTTTCATGCTGACAGCCTTTACCACTCCGGTAAGAGGAGTATTGGTAGAGGTGCCGTCTGGATTCGTTTGGGACTGGTTGTACGTGATGTTGTAGCCGATCATTTGCGCGTAGGCAAGGGAGTTGCCCATGGTTCTGTTTTCAGGCTTCACCGTCATGCCTACGATTTCTTCGGCTTTTACGGTTGATCCATTATCCAGTTGGAACTGTGCTGTACCGTTTTTGGTGGTAAAGCCAGTGATGACGCCATTCAAGATTTCATCAACCTTGGAAATGTCATTTGTGGTATCTGGATTGCCATCGCGGTCGACTTCCTTGGTTACTTTATAGGAAATCTCTCGACCGATCATTTCCATGTACTTCACGCTGTTATCGAGCGTATTACCAGCCAGACCTTGCGATTCCAGTCCGGAGACGTCTGCCAGCGGAATCGGTGTCGATTCGCCTGCGATACGGAAGTAGATTTTGCCTTGATCCATGTAGACGGCGTCAAGTACGCCTTCTTTCCGCTCCGTCGAAGTTTCTCCCGTCATCTCATCTTTTTTGGTAATAGAATACGAAGCTGTACGACCTACCAGCTTTTCATACTTTTCCAAAGTGACCATGCTGTTGTTCGATTGCTCCATCAGCGTGGTCATTTTTGTGATTTTTTCTACCATGGTCAGCATACTTGTTTGCTGGATGAACTGAGAGTTGTCCATTGGGGACATAGGGTCTTGATGCTTTAACTGCTCCAGCATGAGCTTCATAAAGGCATTTTGGTCCAGCTCGGTGGTGAATTCTTTTTTGCCTTTATAGCTCATATGCGGTTGTATATAAGGATTATTTTTAACGGTTGTTCCGGTATCTGACATGTCAATCCTCCCTAAAGGTGGCGAGTCTATCTGCGCATGTTTGTACTTCCTTCATCTATATCGGAGAAATTGGTGGAAAGATGAAGACAAACGTTTGTTCGAATTTTGGGCTTAAACTAGCCGGAATTGTGTTATAATGGAAGTAGAAACAGTCATGCTATGAGGAGATGAACGAGGGAATGGAGCGTTTTGAATTGGTATCGGAGTTTCAACCGTCCGGTGACCAGCCGACCGCCATTGCCGAGCTGGTGGCAGGGTTACAGGCTGGCAAGCGACACCAGACATTGCTGGGTGCGACGGGAACGGGAAAGACTTATACGGCTGCCCAGGTAATTGCTCAGGTGAACAGGCCAACACTCGTGATGGCACACAACAAAACTCTGGCAGCTCAGCTTTGTGCAGAGTTTAAGGAGTTTTTCCCGAACAACGCGGTGGAATACTTCGTCAGCTACTACGATTACTATCAACCCGAAGCGTACATTCCCCAATCGGATACGTTTATTGAAAAAGACTCGAGCATTAACGACGAGATCGACAAGCTCCGTCACTCGGCTACCAGTGCTTTGTTTGAACGCCGAGATGTCATCATTGTTGCCTCCGTCTCCTGCATTTACGGATTGGGTTCGCCTGAAGAGTATCGGGAGTTGCTCTTGTCTTTACGTGTTGGCATGGAAACAGGACGGGACGAGATTTTGCATCGTTTGGTCGATATCCAGTACACACGCAATGACATCAACTTTACCCGCGGTACATTCAGGGTGCGAGGCGACGTGGTGGAGATTTTCCCTGCCTCTGAAAGTGAGCAGGCGATTCGCGTCGAGTTTTTTGGTGATGAAATTGAACGGATTACTTCCATTGATATACTGACCGGTGAGATTTTGGGACAGCGTGATCACGTTGCCATTTTCCCTAAATCTCACTACGTGACGCGCGAGGAGAAAATGAAGCTGGCTGTCCAAAGCATCGAGGCCGAGCTGGAAGAAAGACTGAAAGAATTCCGTGATGCGGGCAAGCTCTTGGAAGCACAGCGATTAGAGCAACGTACACGGTATGATATTGAGATGATGATGGAGATGGGCTTTTGCTCCGGTATTGAAAACTACTCGCGCCATTTGACAGGACTGTCTGCCGGGCATGCTCCGTATACCTTGTTGGATTACTTCCCAGAAGATTTTATCGTCATGATGGATGAGTCGCATATGACCTTGCCGCAGGTTCGGGGGATGTATAACGGTGACCGCGCACGGAAGGATGTACTGGTCGAGCACGGATTCCGTCTGCCTTCTGCACGCGATAACCGCCCACTCAAGTTCGAGGAGTTTGAAGGAAAGCTGAAACAAGCGATCTACATTTCAGCTACGCCTGGACTTTATGAGCTGGAGCACAGCCCGGAAATGGTGCAGCAGGTGATTCGTCCGACAGGCTTGATCGACCCAACGGTTACGGTACGTCCGATCAAGGGACAGATCGACGATTTGATTGGCGAAATTCAATCTACGATTGCGAAAAATGAGCGGGTTCTCATCACGACGCTGACGAAGAAAATGTCTGAGGATTTGACGGACTATCTGAAAGAAATCGGAATCAAGGTCCGCTATCTTCACTCGGATATTAAAACGATCGAGCGGATGCAGATTTTACGTTCATTGCGCTTGGGTGAGTTTGACGTGCTAGTCGGGATCAATCTCTTGCGGGAAGGCTTGGACTTGCCGGAAGTATCGCTTGTGGCGATTTTGGATGCAGACAAGGAAGGCTTCCTGCGCAATGAGCGTTCGCTGATTCAGACGATTGGTCGGGCTGCGCGGAACTCAGAGGGACGCGTTATCATGTACGCGGACAAAATGACAGATTCGATGACCTCTGCGATTCGTGAGACAGAGCGTCGTCGTTCTATTCAGATGGCGTACAATGAAGAGCACGGCATCACACCACAAACCGTGAAAAAGTCAGTCCGCGAAGTGATCGAGGCGACCAAGGTAGCGGAGGAAAAAGCAGATTACTTGCCACATGCAGACTTCAAAAAAATGCCGAAGAAGGATCGAGTGGCTGTCATAGAACGTATGGAAGAAGAAATGAAGGAAGCGGCACGCAACCTCATGTTCGAGCGTGCGGCCGAATTGCGTGATTTGATTCTTGAGCTGAAGGCGGAACTCTAAGGAGAGGTTTTTTTCATGCCATTAGAACATATTGTCGTAAAGGGTGCACGTGCCCACAATCTGAAAAATGTTGATGTAGTCATTCCGAGGGACAAATTCGTCGTTCTGACGGGTTTGTCTGGCTCGGGTAAGTCCTCACTCGCTTTTGACACGATTTACGCAGAGGGACAACGACGCTATGTCGAGTCACTGTCCGCATACGCCCGTCAATTTCTCGGGCAGATGGACAAGCCGGACGTGGATTCGATTGAGGGACTTTCCCCTGCGATCTCGATTGACCAGAAAACGACGAGCCGCAACCCTCGCTCTACGGTGGGGACGGTTACGGAAATCTACGACTATTTGCGCCTTTTGTATGCGCGTGTCGGGAGAGCGGTTTGCCCGGAGCATGGTATCGAGATCCAATCCCAGACCATTGAACAAATGGTCGATCGACTAATGGAGTATCCTGAGCGCACGAGAATGCAGATTCTCGCGCCTATGGTACAGGGACGCAAGGGAGAGCACGTCAAGCTGCTCGAAGACATCCGCAAGCAAGGCTTCGTCCGTGTGCGGGTCAATGGTGAAATTACCGATCTGTCCGAAGACATCAAGCTGGAAAAGAACAAGAAGCATAACATTGAGGTTGTCGTTGACCGGATCGTCGTGAAGCCGGATGCACAGGCGCGTCTCGCAGACTCCTTGGAAACGGCACTTCGTTTAGCAGATGGCAAGGTCATCGTCGATGTAATGGAGCAAGAAGAGCTGCTGTTTAGTGAAAAGCATGCTTGCGCGATATGTGGATTCTCCATCGGGGAGCTGGAGCCGCGGATTTTCTCCTTTAACAGTCCGTTTGGTGCTTGCTCGGAGTGTGATGGACTGGGTGTCAAATTGGAGGTAGACCCGGATATGGTCGTTCCCGATGCGACGAAGACGCTCGATGACGGGGCGATTGGCGCATGGGAGCCGAAGACTTCTACTTACTATCAACAATTGTTGGAATCAGCTTGCCGCCACTTTAACATTCGGATGGATGTGCCATACGAGGAGCTTACGGCAGCGCACCGACAAATCTTGATGTACGGCAGTGAAGGCGAGAAAATTCACTTCCGCTATGAGAACGAGTTCGGGCAAGTGCGTGAGGCGGTCGTACCGTTCGAGGGTGTCGTCATCAACCTGCAACGACGTCATCTGGAGACGAGCTCAGATTACATCCGTGAACAAATCGAAGGCTTCATGAGCCAAAAGGCGTGTCCTGTCTGCAAAGGCCAACGTTTGCGTCAGGAGAGCTTGGCGGTAAAGGTCGGGGAGCGCAGCATTTCCGAGCTGACTACGCTGTCGATTCTCGATGCGCATCAGTTTGTCGGTGGGCTAGAACTAACAGAGCGGGAAGCGAAGATCGCGAACCTGATCGTAAAAGAAATCAAGGCGCGACTGAACTTCTTGATTGATGTCGGACTGGATTACTTGACGCTGAGCCGTGCGGCGGGAACACTGTCTGGGGGAGAAGCGCAGCGGATTCGACTGGCTACGCAGATCGGATCTAGTCTGATGGGCGTTCTCTACATTTTGGATGAGCCGAGTATCGGACTGCATCAGCGGGATAACTCGCGTCTGATCAAGACGTTGGAGCATATGACCAAGCTGGGGAATACATTGATCGTCGTCGAGCATGACGAAGACACGATGATGGCCTGTGATTATATTATTGATATTGGACCGGGCGCCGGCATACATGGCGGTCAAATCGTAGCGGCAGGAACTCCGGATGAAGTCATGAAGGACCCTAACTCCTTGACTGGTGCCTATTTGAGCGGGCGCAAATTCATCCCTGTTCCGATGGAGCGTCGCAAGCCTTCGGACAAATGGATCAAGATTGAGGGCGCGAAGGAAAACAACCTGAAAAACGTCACTGCGAAGCTTCCTTTAGGTGTTTTTGTTGCCGTAACAGGTGTATCTGGTTCAGGAAAAAGTACGCTGATCAATGAAATTTTGCAAAAGACACTGGCGCGCGATTTGAATAAGGCAAAGGTGAAGCCAGGTGAGCATCGCCGTATCTTGGGACTGGAGCATTTGGACAAGGTAATCGACATCGACCAATCTCCAATTGGACGTACACCGCGTTCCAATCCGGCGACATATACAGGTGTCTTTGATGATATTCGCGACCTGTTTGCTTCGACCAACGAAGCCAAAGTGCGCGGCTATAAAAAAGGCCGCTTCAGCTTTAACGTCAAGGGCGGCCGTTGTGAAGCTTGCAGTGGTGACGGGATCATTAAAATCGAGATGCACTTTTTGCCGGATGTATATGTGCCTTGCGAAGTATGTCATGGCAAGCGCTACAATCGCGAGACGCTCGATGTAAAATACAAAGGCAAGAACATTGCAGATGTGCTGGAAATGACCATTGAGGATGGCGTAGAGTTTTTCCGCAACCTGCCAAAGATTGAGCGCAAACTACAGACGATTGTAGACGTAGGGCTAGGATACGTAAAGCTTGGGCAGCCTGCTACGACGCTCTCAGGCGGGGAAGCGCAACGTGTCAAGCTCGCATCTGAGCTGTATCGACGCAGCACAGGGCGTACGCTTTACATTCTGGATGAACCGACAACTGGTCTGCATACGGACGACATTGATCGTTTGCTGAAGGTACTGCAACGATTGGTGGAAAACGGGGAGACGGTGCTAGTCATCGAGCACAATCTCGATGTGATCAAGACGGTGGACTACATCGTAGATTTAGGTCCAGAGGGCGGTACCCGCGGCGGAGAGATTATCGGTACGGGTACACCAGAAGAAGTGGCACAATTGGAAGGCTCGTACACGGGTATCTATTTGAAGCCGATTTTGGAACGCGATAAAGAACGGACGAATGCCAAGCTAGAGCAATTCGTTTCGAAGTAATCGATAGACAGCCTCCCTGATTCAGGGAGGCATCTTTGCTAGGTGGGCGCATAGGGGGGAGGAAGAGATGGATTACGTAAAAGAAGCTCTCGCAGCACTACCTGCCGATCTGGTGGCACAAGCACAGAAGCGCTTTGATGGACAAGATCCTGCACACGATTGGCAGCATAATTTGCGTGTGATGGCGATGTGTGAGCGGATTGGTCGCGAGGAAGGGGCAGATATGGAAGTGCTGCGCCTCGCTGCTTTGCTGCATGACATCGGGAGAGCAGAAGAACGGCAAACAGGTGAGTGCCATGCAGAAATCAGCGCAAGACTAGCAGGGGAATGGCTCTCCGAACGTAATATAATGGAAGCTTTCATCTCGCGTGTACAGTCTGCAATTCTCGCCCATCGTTTTCGAAAAGAGAGACCTCCACATACCTTGGAAGAAAAGGTCTTGTTTGATGCCGACAAGCTGGATTCGATTGGGGCTATTGGAGTGGCTCGGGTTTTTGCTTATACTGGGGTTATTGGGCAACCCATCCAATCGGATGACCCCAATCAGCATACACCGTATAAGGAATACACTTGGAAGCTGCAGCGCATCAAAGACAAGCTTTTCACCAAGACAGCCCAGAAAATTGCCGAAGACAGGCATCGATTCATGACAACGTTTTTTGAGCAATGGGAATGGGAAGTAACGGGAATTCGTTAATCGCTGCGCGAAGGCAAGACTGTATAGGGGGAATGCACCATGAGCCGTTGGATAATCAAAATGCTTTTAAATGGGGCTGCGCTACTTCTGATCAGCAAGTGGTTCCATTCCATTCATGTCGCGAATTTCACAGTAGCACTATGGGCTACGTTGATTTTGGGAATGGTCAACACAGTGATTCGGCCGATTCTGCTGTTTTTTACTTTTCCCTTGCAAGTATTGACGATTGGTTTGTTCTGGTTTGTCATTAATGCCGTGACGTTCGCGTTGACTGCCTACTTTATTGATGGATTTGAAGTGGGGCCATGGCCTGACAACATTGGAACTGTCATCGTGGCAGCAGCACTGATGAGTATTTTTGGCTACCTCATTGAAGTTGTGGTAGGGATGAAAAGAGAAAAGAGATAGTATGCTCGAAAAAGCCCCGTATTCTCTGAAACGAGTCGCGGGGTTTTTGCCTAATAAGGATGCTCGGCCTTATTAGGTTGTCGTAAGTACAGAGGTTTCGATACAATAGAGACACAACCATAGGGACGGAAAATCCCATGTGAGGGGGAAGCTTCATGCGTAAGACGAATGTGAGCCATCTAGTGGACCATTTCAATATGACGATCTTGAGCGGGGAAGAGGGCTTGGGGCGTGAGATTACCGTAACGGATTTGAGTCGTCCCGGCCTGCAGTTAGCCGGTTACTATTCGTACTATGCGGAAGAGCGGATTCAATTGTTCGGCTTGACGGAAATCAACTTTTTTCAGACGCTGACCCCAGAGGAACGGCTGGAACGGATGAATTTTCTCATGCAAAGTCAGGTTCCTTGCTTCTGTGTGACCCGTAATCAGATGGTGCCTGAAGAGATGATTAACGTTTCCAATCGGTTAGGGGTACCTGTACTTCAGTCTCCGCTGGCAACGACGACGTTAGTCGGGAAAGTGACCAACTTCCTGGAGAATCGTCTTGCACCAACGACGACGATTCATGGGGTACTCACAGACATTTATGGCGTCGGCGTTTTGATTATGGGATCAAGCGGGATCGGGAAGAGTGAAGCCGCACTTGAGCTTGTAAAGCGTGGACACCGACTCGTAGCAGATGACGCAGTGGAGATTAAGCAGACACAGGGCGGGCAGCTAAGCGGTAGCGCTCCTGAGCTGATTCAGCATCTCTTGGAAATCCGCGGCGTGGGGATTATCAACATTATGACGATGTTTGGTGCGGGTGCCGTGCGCAATGTGAAGAACATCGAGATGGTTGTTCAGCTAGAGCTGTGGGAGCCACATAAAATGTACGAGCGGTTGGGGCTCGATGAGGAAACATTGAAGATCATGGATACCGAAATTCCGATTATTACCGTTCCTGTTCGACCAGGACGAAACTTGGCAGTCATTATTGAAGTTGCAGCGATGAACTTCCGTCTGAAACGGATGGGTTACAACGCAGCGATGCACTTCACACGCAAACAGTCGAATGCCATTTTAGAAGATGCTGATTCTGACTTGTAGGAGAAAGAGACGCATATGAGGAAGACAACACGTTATCCCGTAAATGGGGTAAACCCACTTTGGCACATGTATCAAACGGTTAGCTTCTGGAAAGTCATGAAAAACTTCATCGTCATCCAACTCTCCAGATATACGCCGATTGTTTCGTGGAAGAACTGGATGTACCGCACATTTTTGCGTATGGAAGTAGGCCAGCATAGTGCGGTAGCGCTGATGGTGATGATGGATATCATGTTTCCCGAGAAAATCAAGATCGGCCATAATTGCGTGATCGGATACAATACGACCATACTTGCGCATGAATATTTGATAGATGAATACCGTTTGGGAGAAGTGATTATTGAGGATGCTGTTCTGGTGGGAGCCAACACTACCATTTTGCCTGGAGTAACGATTGGTAAAGGGGCCATTGTCGCAGCGGGAACGGTTGTTCATAAAGATGTCCCGCCTGGTGCCTTTGTAGGTGGGAACCCCATGCAGTTCATTCGAACGAAAGCTTCAGAGGAAGAAGTGATGTAGCGTCTCTTCCTTTGTAATCAGCCGTCAGGTGTTTATCCTGGCGGTTTTTTGTTGACCTAAGATTCTCGTCGTGGTAATCTTCTTCATAACACTTTAGTTTGTTACCATATTAGCAGAGTAAAGCGAACGCAATGGAGGGAACAAAGATGGCAAAGCCGTTGGGATTCGAAAAGCCGCTCGGGATGAGGGATATACTGCCGGAATCACTGGCGAAACAACGGCACTTGGAGCGAGAGCTGAGGCAGTGTATCGAGAGATGGGGCTATGACGAAATATCCACACCCTCTCTGGAATACTTCGATACGGTAGGAGCAGCAAGTGCGACATTAACAGACCGGATGTTTCGCCTCCTGGATAAACAAGGCCACACCGTAGTCCTGCGTCCGGATATGACGACGCCTATTGCAAGGGTTGTTTCCTCCCTTTATAAAGATGTTGCATTGCCAATTCGGTTGTATTACCAGGCAAATGTGTTTCGGGCACAAGAAAAGGAAGCGGGACGGAATGCAGAGTTTTCTCAAACCGGGATCGAGCTGATCGGAGATGCGTCTGTCGATGCGGATGCGGAAGCCATTGCGCTTGCTGTGTTTTGCTTGCGGGCAGCGGGTGTAGAAACATTCCGCATTGCCATTGGGCATGTTGATTTCGTAGACGGACTTTTGGAGGAAGAGATTGAGGATGAGCTTATTCGCAATCAATTCCGCCAGTTTTTGTACGAACGGGACTTCGTTGGCTTCCGGCAGCTACTCGCGACAGTAGACATCCCTACGGAGGCAAAAAGCCGATTGGAATCCTTATTGCGCCTGCAAGGGGGAAAAGGGAAGATTGAGGTCGCCCGCGAGCTGGCAGGCAACGGAAAGGCAGGGAGGGCAGTCGAGACGATTGCTTCCTTGTGGGAGTCGTTAGAAGCCTACGGGGTGACAGAAGATTTGTTGATCGATTTCAATCTGATCATCAATTTGAACTACTATACAGGCGTTGTTTTTGAAGGATACGCTGCAGATTTGGGCTCCCCTCTATTGGGCGGAGGACGCTACGATCAATTGCTCTCCCAATTCGGGCGTGCTGCATCGGCCACAGGCTTTGCGATCAAGATGGATCGGCTGCTTCAGGTCACTCCTTTCGTAAAAAGGCAAGCACCTGCGCGAGTTTTGCTTGTTTACACGGAGGATTGCCGCGGCGCCGCTTTGGCAGAGGCACAGCAAATACGTGAGGACGGGCTCGTAGTAGTGACGCGTCTCGTCTCTAAAATAGATGAGAAACAGGTTGGACAAGAAGCGGGATTTACCAAGGTCATTTGCAGAACACAACAGGAGGAGTAGGAAATGGCACTCACGAAAAACGACCAAAAGCTGACGATCGCCATGCCAAAAGGGCGGATTTTTGAAGAGGCTGTCCATTTCCTCCAGCAGGCTGGCTTGCAGATCACTGCGGATCTACAAGATTCTCGTAAACTGATCATCCCTGTGGAAAATGCCAAGCTTGAATTCATTATGGCGAAGCCTACCGATGTTCCTACTTATGTCGAGTATGGGGTGGCTGACGTTGGAGTCGTCGGCAAGGATGTTTTATTGGAAGAAGAACGAGATGTTTATGAGCTGTTGGATTTGCATATTGGCTATTGTCGTATGATGGTAGCGGGTCTGCCAGATTGGAAACCGACGGAAGCGCTGCGTGTTGCGACGAAATATCCGAAGATTGCGTCACGTTATTTTCGGGAGCAGGGACAGCAGGTTGAGGTTATCAAGCTGAATGGTTCAGTAGAGCTTGCACCAATGATTGGACTGGCTGATCGTATTGTGGATATTGTCTCGACAGGTAGGACATTGCGGGAAAATGGCCTGGTCGAACTGGAGAGTATTTGTGAAATTACGACGAGGCTGATTGCCAATCGAGCCAGTTATCGGATGAAAAGTGAAGCAGTAGATGAGATCGCCGGAAAATTTTTAGAGGTCATTCCTCGTGGGAACTAGAGAAAAAGGGGAGACAGCTATGCGTATCATGTCAGCTAGCCAGTATGACGGGAAACGATCGGTAGATGCAGGGACGAGAGAACAGCAAGAAGCGGTGAAGGCGATCCTCACCTCGGTTCGCCAGCAGGGGGACGAAGCGCTGCGCTATTACACGGAACGATTTGATCGTGTGCTTCTACAAAACTTCCGTGTGAGCGAAGGCGAATTTGCAGAAGCAAGTGAGCTCGTTTCTCCTCAAGTAAAGGTGGCGTTGAAGGAAGCAGCTGATAATATACGGGCGTTTCACGAGCGGCAAGTGCGTCAGTCCTGGTTTACCACCAAAGAGAGTGGCACATTGCTGGGCCAGCTGATACGTCCATTGCAGCGAGTAGGGTTGTATGTACCAGGCGGAACGGCAGCTTATCCTTCCAGTGTATTGATGAATGCCATCCCTGCCAAAATTGCAGGTGTTCCAGAAGTCGTCATTACGACACCACCAGGAGCGGATGGGAAAATCAACCCTGCGATACTCATTGCGGCTCAAATCGCAGGAGTAACCGAGATATACAAGGTAGGTGGGGCGCAAGCGATCGCGGCACTGACCTACGGAACGGAGCAAATCAAAGCGGTTGATAAAATCGTCGGGCCTGGCAATATTTTCGTGGCACTGGCAAAGCGAGAAGTATTCGGACTGGTCAGTATCGACATGGTGGCAGGGCCTAGTGAAATTGCGGTGATCGCAGATGAAACGGCCAACCCGCGATACGTTGCGGCAGACCTGCTGTCTCAGGCCGAGCATGATCCGATGTCAGCCGCTATATTGGTTACGACATCGCAATCGTTGGCGGAGCAGGTGTCACAGGAAATGGAGCGACAGCTTGCCGATCTCCCACGCAAATCGATTGCGGAAGCGGCGATACGCGACTACGGTGCTATTTTACTCGTCGACGATCTAGATGAAGGGTTTGCCGTCATCAATCGCATCGCACCCGAGCATTTGGAAATCATGATGGCGGAGCCATTTGAGCATCTCGGAAAAGTGGAAAATGCAGGTGCGATTTTCCTCGGTCCATACAGCTCAGAGCCAGTCGGTGATTATTTTGCCGGTACCAATCATGTGATTCCTACGAATGGAACGGCGCGATTCTCCTCGCCATTATCCGTCGATGATTTTATCAAGAAGTCGAGTGTTGTTTCCTACAGCAAGCGAGATTTGCGAGACAATGGACATAAAATTGTGGCACTGGCCGAGCAGGAAGGATTGTCTGGGCACGGTCGAGCGATCCTTGCGCGATTGCGAGATTTTGAGACCGAAGAGCAGGAGAGTGAAAAGAGATGAGTGAAGGGAAACAACGTGCAGCACAGATCGAACGCAATACGAATGAGACGCAGATCGCGCTTTCCTTTGGTGTAGACGGCGCAGGTGAGAGCAAGCAAAATTCGGGTGTTCCCTTTCTGGATCATATGCTAGACCTGTTTACCCGACACGGACATTTTGACCTGACTGTCAAGGCAAAGGGAGATATCGAAATCGACTATCACCACACGGTGGAGGATATCGGGATTTGTCTTGGGCATGCTCTGCGGGAAGCGTTGGGAGACAAGAAAGGCATCAAGCGTTATGGAAATGCGTTTGTCCCGATGGATGACGCGCTCGCGCAAGTCGTCATTGATATCAGCAATCGCCCTCATCTGGAATATCGCGCAACGTACCCTGCGAATATGGTTGGTCAGTTTCCGACGGAGCTCGTGCGCGAATTTTTATGGAAGCTCGCACTGGAGGCGCGGATCAATCTGCATGTGATCCTGCACTACGGTCACAATACGCATCACATGATCGAGGCGATTTTCAAAGCGCTGGGCCGCGCACTGGATGAAGCGATGACGATCGATCCGCGTGTAAAAGGGGTCCCGTCCACAAAAGGGGTTTTGTAATATGATCGGCATCATCGATTACGGCATGGGGAATTTGTACAGCTTGAGCAAGGCGTTGGAAAGGCTGGGATATTCGTACGAGTTCGTCTCTCAGGCAGAGCGTCTGCAACAATATAGCGGGTTGATTTTGCCAGGAGTCGGGGCGTTCGGGGATGCTATCGCCAACATACGTGAGCTTGGATTAGAGCAAGCGATCAAGCGATTCGCAGCAACAGGTCGTCCAATCTTGGGCATTTGTCTCGGTATGCAGCTTTTGTTTGAGAAAAGTGCGGAGCATGGCGAGCATATGGGCTTGGGACTGCTCGGTGGTGAGGTCGTTCGTTTTCGCGGGGATTACAAGGTACCGCACATGGGCTGGAACCAATTGATGATAAAGAAAAAGCAACCATTATTAAACGGTGTGCAGGATGGCGATTACGTTTATTTTGTCCATTCATATCATGTCCTGTGTCAGTCTGATGTCTTGCTTGCGACGAGTGACTATCACCAGGAGGTCACAGCCATTGTGAATCGCGACAACGTATACGGTATGCAGTTTCACCCGGAAAAGAGCGGAGAGACAGGAATGCAACTGCTGCGTAACTTTGCCGTTCAATGCGAGGGGGTTTTGACATGAGCTTTATCGTTTATCCGGCGATTGATATTCGCGGGGGCAAGTGCGTTCGACTTTTCCAAGGAGATTACGAGCAAGAGACGGTGTACGCTGATTCACCGCTCGCGATGGCGCAGCGCTGGGTAGAGCAAGGAGCGTCCTGGGTTCATCTCGTAGATTTGGACGGGGCAAAAGAAGGCAAGCCTGCAAATGCAGCGCTCATCAAAGAGATAGCGCGCTCGATCTCTGTACCGGTGCAGGTTGGGGGCGGCATTCGAATAGAAGAGCAGATCGCGGACTATTTGGAAGCAGGCGTCGCGCGAGTGATTGTCGGGACTGCTGCTATCGAAGACGAGCCTTTTACGAAGCGAATTCTTCAAAACTATGGGGACAAAATCGCCATTGGTCTGGACTGCCGGAATGGACTAGTGGCTACCAGAGGTTGGTTGACCACGACAGATGTGCAAGCAACGGTGCTTGCCAAGCGGTTGGTTTCGTATGGTGCCGAGGCGTTTATTTACACCGATATCGCCCGTGATGGCACGATGACGGGACCCAATGTAGCAGAAATTGCAGCATTGGCGATGGCTACAGGTAAATCGGTGATTGCCTCGGGAGGCGTCAGCCAACTGGACGACTTGTTGACGTTGGCTGCTCATGCTTCGGACGGAGTCTCTGGCGCCATTGTTGGCAAAGCACTCTACACGGACGCTTTTACATTGGAAGAAGCGCTCCAGCGTATGGAGGGGCGTGAATCACATGCTGGCTAAACGAATCATCCCGTGTCTCGATGTAAAAGACGGACGGGTGGTAAAAGGCGTGCAGTTCGTCGGACTTCGCGATGCAGGAGACCCGGTTGAACTGGCAAAAAAGTATAGCGAAGAGAGAGCAGATGAGCTGATCTTTCTCGATATTTCTGCGTCCCACGAAGGGCGCAAGACGATGGTGGATGTCATCGAAAAAACGGCCGCCAACATCACAATTCCTTTTACGGTTGGTGGTGGCATTAACAGCGTCGACGATATGAAAAGGATATTGCGTGCGGGTGCGGACAAAATCTCGTTGAATACAGCGGCTGTTTTGCGCCCAGAATTAATCCGCGAGGGAGCGACGGTCTTCGGCTCACAATGTATCGTCGTGGCAATCGACGCGAGAAGTGTCGGGGAAGATCGCTGGGAAGTGTATACCCACGGCGGACGGAATGCGACGGGGAGAGACGTCATCTATTGGGCGCAGGAGACAGAAGCGTTGGGAGCGGGCGAAATCCTTTTGACCAGCATGGACGACGATGGAGAAAAGAAAGGCTTTGGACTCGAATTGACCAAGCGGGTATCAGAAGCGGTCGGAATTCCGGTCATTGCTTCTGGTGGAGCGGGCTCAAGGGAGCATTTTTACGATGTGCTGACGCAAGGAAAGGCAGATGCCGCGCTGGCCGCTTCCATTTTTCACTATGACGAGACGTCGATTCACTCGGTCAAAGAGTATTTGCAAACCAAAGGAGTTGTCGTACGACCATGACGGGAGCAGAAGAGTTTGCAGTGGAACAATTGCGTTTTGATGAAAAGGGTTTGCTTCCTGTCATCGTGCAGGATGCCGGAAGCAAGACAGTCTTGACGCTTGCCTATATGAATGAAGAATCGCTACAAAAGTCATTGGAGACCAAAGAAACATGGTTTTGGAGCCGTTCCCGACAACAATTGTGGCACAAGGGTGAGACCTCGGGTCATACACAGCGGATCGTCTCTATGCGGTATGATTGCGATGGAGATGCACTGGTTGTGATGGTCGAGCCGAATGGGCCTGCTTGTCATACGGGAGCTTACAGCTGTTTCTCGCAGGAAGTTCTCACCGATACAGATGATGAGCCAGTACAAGCAGATCGGTTTGCAATCTTGAGTGAGCTAGAAGAACTGATTGCTGCGCGCGAGGCAGAGCGTCCGGAAGGATCCTACACCACCTACTTGTTCGAAAGAGGTGTAGACAAAATCCTGAAAAAGGTCGGGGAAGAGGCTGCCGAGGTCATTATTGCAGCGAAAAATCGAAGTCGTGAGGAGCTGCGGTATGAGGCTTCTGATCTGATCTTTCACTTGATGGTTTTGTTACGGGAGCAAAAGCTGCCGCTGGATGAAGTGCTGACGGAGCTTCAGAAGCGTCGTTAACAAATAAAGTACTAACCACCTCTGTTTCCAGAGCGTGGTTTTTTTGTTAGAATTATCGGTATCTTACTGCGAAAGGTGTGGTGACCATGAATACATTCAAGTTCACTTCAAAACAAAGAGACTCTATTTTCAAACACCAATCGAAGGGTAGGATACCGAATGAACAAAGGGAATTTAGTAGAATTACGGCCAGTTATTGCTGAGGATATGGAGAGACTGTTCCATTGGCGCAACGATGAAGAAGCGGCCAAATGGGCAGCGGGCTCAGGTCTGGTAACCTATAGTTATGTTTCGCTCGACTCACTGAAAGCCATGTATGCGGAAAACGTTCGTGCTTCACGGCCGGATGATAAATTAAAGGGTTTTGTATTCTCAGTCTATACCTTGGATGGAGAGCACATCGGAAATTGTGATTACCGAGATGTGAATCCAATTACGCGGACAGCCACAATTGGCATTGCGATCATGGCGAAAGAGTACTGGAGCAAAGGCTTCGGTACAGATACATTGCGCCTCTTGCTCGACTTCCTCTTTTCCAAGCTGAACTTGAATCGGGTGCAGCTGGATACGTGGAGCGGAAATACGCGCGCCATTCGCGCTTATGAAAAATCAGGCTTTGTAATAGAAGGGCGACTGCGCCAAAATGAATATGTAGATGGGCAGTATTATGACACCATTATGATGGGGCTGCTGCGCGAAGAGTTTTACCAGCGAGAAAAGGAATAGATCCCACGGGCTGGGTTTCCTGCCAGCTAGCATTGGCTGCTGCTAGTAGAGATAATTGATAGAAAGAGCGAGATGTTTTTCTCGCTCTTTTTCCTTTCGTATCGCGGTATTTTAGCTGTTTCTCGTTTATCGATAAAAAAACTTTTAAAATCACTATTGATTTAGAGTTTTATATGTGATAGATTATTCCTTGTCGCCAAGAACGACGACAAAATACGAGAAAAGAAAACGAGATTCGATAAAAAACTTCTTGACTCGCAAATAACGAACGTGATAAGATATAAAACGTTCGACAAAAAATGCTCTTTGAAAACTGAACAGCGAAAGCGTTAATGAGTCTATCATTAAATG
>NZ_JBEAES010000027.1:0-72061 GCF_050477165.1 Brevibacillus sp. FIR094
AAAGTCCCCTATAGGCAGACTTTTTTAAGTGTCTACTCTATAGGGGACAGTTTACTCCGGACAGTTTTTTTTGTATTCACATATAGACATCTAATTTGGCGCCATCTTCCTGCATGGTTCAATATGGATATGAACAGCGTTAATGCGGTGAATCTTGCGCATCTGTTCTTCAATTTTCTCGGTGATTGTGTGGCTCTCCACCACATTCAAACCTGGATCTACATGGATCACAACATCAACCAGCACGCTGCTTCCATGGTAACGGGCTTTGATGTCACTGATATCCTTAACTCCCGAAATCGAGGAAATGGTAGCCCGCAGGTCCGCAAGCTCGCTCTCATCAAAGCCATCTGTCAAACGGTGCGTCGCTTCTCTGAAGATGTCCCAAGCAGTCTTCAAGATGATGAGACCAACAACAAAAGCAGCTAAAGGATCAAGCCAGTGCAATTGAAATTGTGCGCCAGCTACCCCGATAAACGTCCCGATACTGACGAATGCGTCTGAACGGTTGTCAGCTGCCGCTGCACTTAGTGCTTGGCTGTTTGTTTTGATGGCGAGCTTTTTATTGTAGCGATAAACGCCAAGCATTATGACTGCAGTCGCAAGTGCTGTCCACCCTGCCAACAGGTCAGGAGCTGTATGATGTGGGTCCAATAAGGATGGTACGGCATTCGTAACGACTTGAACTCCGACAAATAGCATAATAAATGATGCGACAAGTGCTGAAATCGTCTCCGCCCGAAAATGACCATACGGGTGATCTTTATCAGGTGGTTTCCTTGCAATACGCAGCCCGATTAAAACAGCAATCGATGCGACGACATCCGTTGAGTTATTAAGACCGTCGGCCATTAAAGCTTCCGACGCAGTGACATACGCAACTCCTATTTTTAATACAGAGCAGAATATGTAGGCGAAGATACTCACCCATGCTCCACGTTCTCCTTGTTTTAGATCCGAATAGACATCCATACCTCATCACCTCAAAATACTTCTCCAGCCTGCTTCGACAACGCGGAAAATCAAAGCGTTGGAAGCAGTTGCTTTTTTTTCGAACTTCATCGTAACAGATAGGATTCATGTGGGTCTACAGAAACAGTTTTAGTCTGATTCACGAGAATAGGGGGGAGGAAAATGTGTTGCACACCCGCAATTTTTCCACTGGAAAATTTTCCTTGAAATTAAATGGACTTCCCGTTATCCTATTCTTGCAATCCAAAATACAAAAAAGCACGGGAGCTTGGAAATCACCAGGCTGAGAGGATGGTACTGTGCCATCGACCGTTGAACCTGAACTGGGTAATGCCAGCGGAGGAATGTCATATACGACACGAAAAGATGCGTGTATCTTTTTAAGGATACCCGTTTCTTCTCTACTCTCGCGTTGGCGTCGCATATTGTTTATGCGGCGCTTTTTCGCGGGCAGTTTCTTTCGCCTCCCTTAACGGTTCTCGCTTTCGTGCAACCAAATCAAGGAGGTTTTTCTTATGTCATTGGTGTCCTCTTTTCCAGGCAGTCGCAAAGTATACGAAACAGGTAGTCGTGCGGACATCCGCGTCCCGATGCGCGAGATTTCCCTTCATCCTACCAAAGGATTGTCTGGCTCCACTCCCAATCCCCCACTTCGCGTGTACGATACGAGTGGCGAGTATACCGCAACGGGTTACGTTCCTGACATTCAAGCAGGACTTCCCTCTATCCGCCACGAGTGGATCGATGAGCGAAATGATGCGGAAACGTATGTCGGTCGCGAACCACAACTAGTCGACGACGGCATCCGAAACGAAGAAAAGGCAACCACCCTCCCCACTTTCCCTCGAGAGGGCTACAAACCAAAACGGGCAAAGACAGGAAAAAATGTTACCCAGCTTCATTATGCCCGAAAAAATATCATCACACCGGAAATGGAATACGTTGCCATTCGCGAGGGAGTCTCCCCTGAGTTTGTACGGGCAGAAATCGCGGCTGGACGCGCGATCCTCCCTTCTAACGTCAATCATCCTGAAAGCGAACCAATGATCATTGGTCGTAACTTTCATGTCAAAATCAATGCCAACATCGGAACGTCAGCTGTCAGCTCTTCGATGGAAGAAGAAGTCGAAAAAATGATTTGGTCGGTTCGTTGGGGTGCCGACACCATTATGGACCTCTCGACGGGAAAACATATACACACCACGCGGGAGTGGATCATTCGCAACAGTCCCGTTCCAGTCGGTACTGTCCCGATTTATCAAGCACTTGAAAAAGTAAATGGGAAAGCCGAGGATTTGACATGGGAGGTTTACCGAGACACCTTGATAGAGCAAGCAGAACAAGGCGTCGATTACTTCACGATTCATGCTGGTGTTCTATTGCGCTACATTCCTATGACTGCTAACCGTGTTACGGGTATCGTCTCACGCGGCGGATCGATTTTGGCCGCATGGTGCCTGGCCCATCATGAGGAAAACTTTTTGTATACGCATTTTGCTGAAATTTGTGAAATTCTGAAGGCCTATGATATTTGTGCATCGCTCGGAGATGGACTACGTCCTGGCTCCATCGCGGATGCGAATGACGAGGCGCAGTTCGCGGAGCTTGAAACATTGGGAGAACTCACAAAAATTGCATGGGAACACGACGTACAAGTCATGATTGAGGGCCCTGGTCACGTCCCCATGCATCTCATTCGCGAAAATATGGATAAACAGTTGTCCATTTGCCATGAGGCTCCTTTTTACACACTTGGGCCACTCACGACCGACATCGCTCCCGGCTATGATCACATTACTTCAGCGATTGGCGCCGCCATGATTGGGTGGTTCGGAACAGCAATGCTCTGCTACGTAACACCCAAGGAGCATCTCGGCCTACCCAATAAAGAGGATGTACGCAACGGTTTAATCGCATACAAAATCGCAGCGCATGCCGCTGATCTCGCAAAAGGACATCCGCGGGCAAAACAGCGAGACGACGCCTTATCCAAAGCTCGTTTTGATTTTCGCTGGAACGATCAATTTAATTTGTCTCTGGACCCAGAGCGCGCCCGCGAATATCACGACGAAACATTGCCAGCAGAAGCCGCCAAATCCGCCCATTTTTGTTCCATGTGCGGACCTAAATTTTGCAGCATGAAAATTTCGCACGACATTCGTCACATCGCCAATGAACAAGGAGCTGCCCAAGATCCCGCCATTCTTACAGGAATGCAGGAAAAATCGCGTGAGTTCCGCGAACAGGGAAGCCGTTTGTATCAGTCGTAATAAAGGGGGATGCACATGGAGGAAGCCAGTCGTTTACGCGAAAAGATCATTCGACTAGAGACTGAGCTAGAGCAATCGAAACAACAATTGCGGCTGATACAACAAGACTGCAGCCACGTCTATATCGAGACTCCACTTACGCGAACATGCTCCAAGTGCCTGCAAACCGAAAGCCTCTATTATTAATAGAAAAAGGTCGAAATCCCTTTGGAGGATCTCGACCTTTTTTCTTACTTATTTCGTCATTCCGACTTGCAGCGGAAGTCCTTCTTTATAATAGAGAGTGGGCGATAACAGAATGAAGAAAATATGGACATGCAGAAAGCCTTGCTTCTTCAAAATGCCGTGTATGGCATTAGCAATCGCGTCATGTTGCTTTTGTTCACGAGGAAACATCATGATCTCTACAGACAAAGGACTATTCGTCAATTGCTCTACCTGAAGCAGCTCCAATTTCACCTTTTCCTGAGCTACCTCCGCAATTTTAGAAAACTCTTCTATAAGAATCTGAGAAATGGGCTCTATTTCTTGCTTCGCAAAGCCTTTAAACCGAAGAAACGGCAAGTCAATTCCTTCTTTCGTAAATGAGTTCGCACAGTCATTATAAACAAGTCTCTAATTATATATCAATGAAAAAAGGATTAAAGAAAGTGAACAACAAACTTTCCCAACCCGAACGAGACACAAAGAGGGCCATATCAGAGAACAGCTCCCTTCCCATGAGGTGTGGTGGACGTACCACGGAAGGAGGAAGCAGTTCAACCAGATACAGCCCAATCCGTTAACCCATCAGTTACTTAATACAAGTAGTATAGCTCGAATTCAATACTTAATCAATGAAAAAGTATCGTAAAATTCTCACAGAAAGACCACAATGGATAGGCCAAGTGAAATACTTTAGTAATCTAGAAGTAAAAATGGTACATAGGATAGCAAGGGATATTTTTAGTGTTGTTGACAAAGCAACGAAGTAATAAAAAAACATCCCACCATTTACGAGGGATGTTTTTTTATGTTCTGTCTTGCACCAAGAGACTCTACTCCAATACACAGTAATCAACAGGTGTATCAACAACTGCTTGAATACTCGGTTGCCGTAACGTATATCCCTCTGTCCATTCCGCAAATTGTACCTTAACCGTGACCTCTGGTTTCAGCCACACAGCACCCTTGAGCCTCGCTGGGGTATTCACAAATGGCATATCATTTTTTACCAATGGTACAATCTTTTCCGTCAGGGCCAACCAGTCATTACGAGTTAATTTGCCAGTGCCAGCGTGGCCAATATAAAGTAAGCGCCCTTCCTGATCATACAGCCCTAACAAGAGGGAATTCACAACGTTATCACGCAGCGTAACTCCCCCAACGACAGCTATGGTGTCCCGATAATATTTTTTCTTTTGCCACTGTTTCTCTTTCCCACCAATGACATATTTGCTGTTTAGATCCTTCATAACTATGCCTTCCAAACCATGCTGCTTGATGACCTCATACATCGCATTTCCATTATCATGACTATCAACCAATTGTACATGCTCATTTGGAATAATGATTTCTTGTAATAGGTTGACGCGCTCTCTCAATGTAAGATCGATTGTCGACTCATTATTTATAAATATGACATCAAATATCATGTAGGTAATGGGGACAGTCTTCTGTGCCTGGCTGACATTCTCCAATCGTCTAATCCCATCCCGCCGCATCACTTTGTGAAATGACGGTTTTCCGTCAGTTCCTAATGCAATCACTTCTCCATCTAAGATCACTGAGCGAGCATTGCAATATGTCTGTATTTCAGCTAACTCTGGGTATTGGTGAGTCCGCTCATTTATTCTCCGATTGTATAAACGAGTCCCCTGACCATCAAAGTAAGTTAGGATTCGAACTCCATCCCATTTAACTTGGGCAATCCAGTCGGCCCCTTGGGGTATTTCCTCACATCTAATTGGCTCCATAGGTATGATTGGATTCATTTTTCACCTCAGAAAAGGGAAATGTAGTATTAATCTTATACTCTTCTTTATGGGAGTTTTTGTTGTTCTTCATACCAAATTCGATTTCAAAAATTTACGTTCGGAATTACCGGTACAACCGTAAACAGCCCCTTACCTCTTTGTAGTTGATGCATTTGCCATAATTCCAATTCCAGAGTTCTTCCTGCTCTTTTGCTTGGTATTTACTGGTTCGTTGTATGAAACCATCTTTGTATTTCTTGAGCAAATAGTTGTAGTTCATCGGATACAGAAAGACAAAAAACCGCCATCCTTTCCTATGATTCTATAGAAAGAATAGCGTGTTTTTTCATTTTAGAGAGGGTTTTGTTTTAATAGCTTAATAGCATTTTCCAAAAACAACAAAATCATTTTTTAGAGTAATTTGGATTTTGAACCAGAAAGGTATTTGTTTAACGATAAAAACTATGACAAAAATTATCCGGTTTTCCTTTTTGCCTACTTGCTAAATTCAGCAAGTAAAATATTTTTAAAAGGATCAGGATTGTCAGCTTTTCCTAAGCTGTTCAAATTGACCGCTAGCGTATGCTTACCTCCAAGTGTACCTCCAGCAAAAGTACTAAACCCTGGAATGCCACCTGAGTGTCCCCATATCGATACACCGTTTGGAAGCTTCGTTTCATAGATTCCAAGGCCATATCCGCTGATTTCAGCACTTCCTGTAGGAACTGTAGTAAGCATTTGTTTTAGTTGCTGTTCCTTCAGTAATTTGCCACTAAGTAAGTAAGAGAAGAATTTGTTTAAGTCGTCAGCAGTAGAAATCATATCTCCAGCCGAGCTACCTATACTTGGGTTATAATAAGTAACGTCTTTTAGCTCACTTGCTCCGTCAGGTTGGAAATATCCACGGGCATGGTTGGTGCCTGGAATAACGCTTGAATTGCCAGGTAGAAATGTATTCGACAATTCAAGTGGTTCAATAATCCGATTTTCAATCTCTTCCGCATAGCTGTTTCCGGTTACTTTTTCGATAAGGATACCCAGTAATACGTATCCTGTGTTTGAATAAGACCAGCCTTTTCCTGGGGCAAAGTCTGGGGGCAGCGAAAGTCCCAGCTTCACTAGTTCTTCAGCAGTAAATGATTTTTTTGTATTCTTAAAAAAATTAGCTTCTTTTGTCCTTGAGTATTCAGCGATACCACTTGTATGGTTCAATATCTGCCGGATAGTAATCTGTTTAGCATCATATCCGTTTCCTTGAATGACACCAGGCAACCATTTTTCGATGGAGTCGTCTAGATTCAGGCGGTTCTCTGCAGCTAATTGAAGTACAACCGTTGCGGTGAACGTTTTCGTCACGCTGGCAATACGAAAGCGAAAATCTGTTTTCATTGGTTTCTTGGTGCTCAGATTCGCTACCCCAGCGGCATAACTCCACGTTTTTCCACCCTCAGAAGTTTGAGCAAGTATCCCCGGGAATCCAAGTTGCAATGTATCTCGCATTGCTTGTTTGACGGAATTACGATCTCGTTGAGTGCTTGTGTGTGACGAACTAGATACATTTTCCGTGGACTCTGCTTTTACAATTGAGGTTGGTGTTGTGTATAACAGGGAACTTCCAGCTATTAAAAGGGCAAGACTTGCAAATGTAATTTGACTACGTGTTTTCATAAGGCATTCCTCTCCTCTATTCATATTGTATGGGTGGGTGGATCATCTCCACCAAAGACAAAAGGGCAACATGGAATTCGTAATTTGTTTTTCACATAAAAATATCTTATCTAATCCCCCTTTCTTTTTTCTTATCCATACCTTACAAAATTCTTACGTTCAAAATAGCTTCTATAATAGGATAGTAGAATTGTAACTTCGCAGCATAAAAAAAGACGCGTTTCTCGCGTCCGGTGCTTACTCTTCGTATGTGGGAATCCAGAATTACTCACTCTGCGCTCACCCCCTCCAATGAAATTAAGGACTGCCACCTGAATGACAGTCCGTTTTTACGTTTATTTTCTGTAATTTTCCCATTACTTAGTGACTTCATGATGATACAGGTTGTACTGTTCCTTACTCCCACCAATGTTGCATTCCGCGGATTCCAACATCCCACAGCTTAGCGTTTCCGGAAACGATAATGGTCAGCTCGTTTACCTTGTTAATAGGCAACTCCCGTAAAGACTCTGCTCCTTGAGGAGATTGTTCGTTTAACTGATATAATTCTTGTCCATCAACGATTATTTTGGCTTCACCCTTAAAGTCTACATTGTCGGGAATACCGAAATAGAAAGAAAGCCAGACATTTTCTTTGTTCCCAAGTATATAGTTGTATGTTTTGGTTGATTCACCTTCACTGCTATACACGTTCATTTTCGGCTCTATTTGCTCACCTGCTACGGTGAAACTTGGGAGCTTCTCAGTCATAGGTGTAGTTCCTGTCATTTCTTTCATAACAGTTAATGATTGAATAGGGCCTTCCCTTTTTTGGAGGATTTCCGAGACAACCATGACTCCAAATACAAGTACAACAATAGTTAGAGCCGATGCCATGAGCTTTTTATAAGAAATATTTGAAGAAAATCCAACTCGATAGCCAACATAACCAATTGCTGCCCCTATTGTATTGGATATCACATCATTTATATCAAAGCTACCAAGATATGTTAGGGCCTGAATGGTTTCTAGAACGAGTATCGCTAAGACAAACAAGGATATGAACTTCCCAAGTCTGACACGATACAACAGGGGAAACAATATTCCAAAAGGGATAAAAGCAGCAATGTTTCCAAAATCAACAATCCATGAATAATTCAGTTCTGGAAATTTAAGTGGCACTCCTTCTGGAACAAGGATAAAGGTGTATCCATCTACACTAGTTGCACCGTCGAGCCTGTTAAACGCTAAGAACATAAAAAATAAAATTAAAATCGTATAGCATATCGTGCCAGCTAAAATGATTTTCCGTGATTTCAGTTCCATAATTTCAATCTCCTTAAAGCTTTTTGTATCTGAATGATTTTACTCTGAAATAATACGTTAGTGATTAGCTGTTAGTCACATCCATCATTTAACAAATGTAGGATCATAAACCTGACAACATTCGTCTAGAATGCTTGATTTTACTTTTTGTATGCTGTCCGTTGAACTAAAAATGATTGCTAACAATACCAGGCCTGATCATGATTATGGCAAGCCTGGTACGATGATGACATTTAATTTTTGAAAAGAATTTCGCCCGTCAGTGTGGAAATGTTGAGCGTTGCACTCTCGGATTGAGCCTCACCCACATATCCATGGAGTTCTTTGGGAACAACCGTTGTGGTATTTGTTGCTTTTTCAAGAGGAACCTGATTATCGATTTTTCCTAGTTTTGTTGATAGATTTACATATAGAGGTGCCGATTGATCAGGTAGAGCGAATTCGACGTTACCAACGCTAGTAGATATGTTACTGCTTTCTATACCAATTACATCCGTTACTGTAATGTCACCGGCACTGCTGCTCACATTTAAGTGTTGGACCGACAATTCTGGCTCAACGGATATATTGCCTAATTTATTATCTATCTCAAGGGATTTGAATTCTTTATACGGAAGACGAATCGTTAAAGATGGCAATGGCCCCGTATTTATGATCTTTAGTTTATTTTTAAGTATAATCTGTAATGTTCCATCTTGGATCGACTTAGTCACGTTGGTATCCATTCCATGTGAATTGCCCTTGGATAATTCACATTCTGCTTGATTGATTTGTTTGTCTCCTATGACTGTAACTATAGCAGCGTCACTCTGAATTTTTAGGGAATGAATGTTAGTTACATCTATTTGAGAAATATCCCCTTTTGCTTCATTCGAGACATTTCTAATGTCCGATGTTTCTAAATTTACAGCGAGTCCGATACTGGCAGCGGCCAGGAGAATCATAGCTAACTTCATCTTGTTGTTCAAACGTTTATCTTCCTTTCTTCTGCATTAGTTGTGCTACCTATTCCCTAGCAACTCTTACCTTATTAGCTCTACGGCTTCAAATTTTTATCCAAAAACTTGATCATTGTATTGAAGAAATCGATCAAGTTCTCTTCGTTGGTGAAGCCATGTCCTTCATCATCCTTGACCATATACTCCACTTGCACGCCGCGTTTTTTGAGTGCTTCGACAATTTGGTCGGATTCTGCTTTGTTCACCCGCGGATCATTCGCCCCTTGAGCCACGAATAATGGAGTTACAATTTTATCGACGTGGAACACCGGCGAAACTTGCTTCAGCATTTCTTTGTCCTTTTCGACATCGCCGACACGTTCGTTTAAGAGATTTCTCATGGTCTCCCAATACGGTGGGATCGTTCCCAAGAACGAGAACATATTCGATATACCTACATAATCAACAGCAGCAGCATACAATTCCGGCGTTTTCGTAATGCCCGTCAAGGTTGCGTATCCGCCAAACGATCCGCCATAAATACCAACTCGTTTCGGATCAGCAATCCCTTGCTGAATCGCCCACTTCACACCGTCAGTAATATCATCTTGAATTTTCAATCCCCATTGTTTATTCCCTGCATCCCTAAAGGACTTCCCATACCCCATTGATGCACGGAAATTCATTTGAAGTACGGCATACCCGCGGTTTGCGAGCAATTGCGCTTCCGGGTTGAAGCCCCACATATCACGTGTCCACGGCCCACCATGCGGATTAACGATCATCGGCAGGTTTTGAGGCTTTTTATTTTTCGGTAATGTTAAGTAACCGTGAATCGTTAATCCGTCGCTGCTCTTGTAAGAGATCGGATACATATCAGCCATCTGATCTGGTTTAAGCCACGGACTCAGATTACTTAAAGTTTTTAACTCTCCGGATACGCTATCGTAAAAATAATACATCCCGTAAGTCTTGTCATTCGAAACACTAACGATCAGCTTCGTCATATCCTCGTTATAATCGTTTAGCCCGATTTCACTTTCACTGACGCCAAGTTTCTGCTGCAGCTTGCGGTACATAGCCTCGAATTTATCATCGAAAAACTCCAAATGCGTTTTATCTGTCACATAGACAGCCGCCAGCATTTTATCTTGATTTTTGTCGTAATATGCTCCAGTTACGTCAACTTCCGGATGCTGATACAGAACTTCTTCCTCACCCTTTAAATTCAGCTTGACGAGCGCCGTCTTGTCCCGACCGTTATTGGAGACCGCATAAATCGATTTACCGTCTGCCGAGAAACCAAGCGGATTCATGGCATCCCCGTAATTTAACGTAACCAGCGGTTTAAACGCCTCTTCCTCCGTATCGCGGTACAACATTGTACTTCCGATACCGTCGCTTTCAGAAGCGAGCCGAATTTTACCTTGGCGATCAGCTACCCATGACATAATGTTCCCTGGGTTTTTGGCGATCAGCTTCGTTTCCCCTGTCTTTACATTCAATTTATATACATCGAAGACGGTAGCATCTTCTTTATTCATCGAAATCAAAATTTCGTCTTTCACACCAGATAAACCGCTCACGAGTTGAACACTGACCTTATCGTAAGGCGTCAAATCCACTTCCTTATTGCCATTAAAAGTGGACGAATACACATGGAAATTCTCGTCTCCGCCCTTATCTTTGCGATATAGAATGTTATCGCCTTTCCAGAAGAAGCCAGCGATATCGCGATCTTTCGAGCTTGTCACCCGAATAGGCTCGCTTTTCTCACCGATTTTCTCTACAAACACATTGGAACGGTTCTCCCAAGTACCCGCATAAGAAAGATACTTGCCATCTGGAGAAAGCTCATACCCAAAGCTGCCCGGACTCCGCATGAAATCTTCCACGGAAATTTGTGACACACCTCTCTCGTCCATCGTTGATAGCATTTTATTGCTGTAATTTTTAAGCACAACAGCCGCTTGAGCTACAGTCACTGGCTGATCTTCGTGCAAGCTTCCATCTGCATCCCCTTGAACGAGTCCAAGTGCCTTGGCGCTTGCCGCATATTCGGCTAAGCTCGTTTCTCCCTGTTCCTTGCCGAGTGCCCGCACCATCATGCGTGCCATCTCGCCGCGTTTGATCGGAGCGTCAACGGAAGTGAATTCTCCTTCCTTCAACCAACCCTTCTCGGAAGCAACCTTCATCGGATCGATGCCATGTTGATATGTAAGCGACATTACCGCATAGCGGATAAAGTCTTTAACAGAAATCTCTTGATTTTGTTTTACCCCTTTGTCAACTATTCCCTTCGTTACGAGTGCCTGTACTCCATCTTGATACAATGGTGCTGCTTTTTTCGCTCCATCTTGTGCCATGACTGACACGGGAACGGATACGGCCATAATAGCCGCAATCGCTGCGGAGACTAGTCGTTTTCTTGCATTCATGCTTTAAGTTTCCCCTCTCTGCTGGAAGCGTTACCCTGAATTTTTGGGAATGAATGTTATTTACATCTATTTGAGAAATATCCCCTTTTACTGCATTCGAGACATTTCTAATCTCCGATGTTTCTGAATTTACATTTGTGTTCGTCGGTATAGAAAAGTTTTGCTGGAACGAACTTGGTGTACTAGTGACAGAGGATTCTTTCGTACATCCAGCGAGTACGATACTGGAAGCGAATAGGAGAATCATAGCTAACTTCATGTTGTTATTCCAATGTTTATCTTCCTTTCTTTTGTATTAGATGCGCTGGTTAACTAGTTATTGGGAATAATCATTGGTATCGCGTAAAAATATCAAATATACTCTACCAAGTTAACGAATATCGATTTGATCAATTTTGCGAATCGCCATGTATCCGACCGCTATGCCAATCGCGGCTAGCAGAATTGGAACGATAATAACGTCATTCAAGCTGAATCCGCCACTGTCCGAGCAGGTCAGCAATACGATGATGATGGAAGATACAATGGTCGTCGGAACAGAATATTTGCGCATCCCGAAGTAGAGCGGAATCAGCGCCATGAAGCTTGCCGCCAGCGCATGAAAGCCTAATTTCGCAGCGTGCTGCAACACGAGCGTCAGCGTCAGTTCACCCGGTACGAAATGTGTGAATGAGTTGATGAAAAAATACAACGTACTCAATATAATCGTGGAAGCCACGATACATAGAAAGGTGAACGCGATCACGACCATAAGCTTAGCCGCAATGATTTTATGACGTTTGATCGGGTACATGAACAAGACGGTAATCGTCTTATGGTTGAACTCATCGATGACGAATCGCCCCAGTAAGACGGCCGCGAAAATAATAAATGTCCCTCTCACAAATACATCTATCATAGAAAGCACCCTGCTATAATTTTCAAATACGTTTATGCCGTGCATCTCTGGCGAATAGCTAATCAACATCATGAATCCGAAAATGATCAGAGTAGCGATCACAGCACTGCGAATATACCCCATGATCTTAAATTTTCTTAGCTCCAGCTTCATCAAATTAAGCATGTACTCCGCCTCCATTCAACACTTGCAAAAAATAATCCTCTAACGAGCCGCTTCGTTTATGAATCGAATCAATAACCACTTCATTCATGATCAAGGTTTTAGTAATTTCGCTTTGCGCCACATGCTGGTCATAGATTCGTATGAATTGATTGTCGATGACTCGGATATTGCTCAATTGAAGTTTATCCGTTAAGACATAAGCAGCACGACTGCAATCCGTCGTCATAATCTCGATGTAATTCGTCGTCTCGCCGCGAATTTCGTCCATCGCAATCTCTTGCAGTAACCGACCGCCTTGAATGACGCCAATTGTATCCGCAATTTGCTCGATCTCGCCTAGAATGTGGCTGGAGATCAATAACGTCGTGCCATATTCCTTGCACAATATGCGGAATACGTCTCTTAACTCTTTGATCCCTAGCGGATCGAGTCCGTTTGTCGGTTCATCGAAAATAAGCAGCTCCGGTTTGGTCGTAATAGCGCGGGCGATCCCCAGGCGCTGTTTCATCCCGAGCGAGAAGGTCTTTACTTTCTTTTTGCTGGTATCGACCAGACTCACAAGTTCCAGCGCTTCATCAATGGCCTTCTTGTTGTAGTACCCCATATAATCGCAATGCAGTTCCAGATTCTCGCGGGCTGTCAGCTTATCATAGAACACCGGGTATTCAATAATTGTTCCCATGCGTCCCAGAAGATGATAGGAATTCGGCATGAGCTTCTCTCCAAATATCTCGATCTCCCCACTCGTCGGCTTGACGAGATTCGTAATCATCTTCATCACTGTCGTTTTTCCTGCGCCGTTGGGACCCAAGAATCCGTAGATTTCGCCTCTCTTCATATTCATATTTACATTCGAGACGACTTCCTGCCCTTGAAAAGCCTTGGTCAATCGATTCGTTCGTACTATATGCTCCATACTCTTTTCTCCTCTCGCTCTCTCATAACTGCATCTTACAGGACGTAATCTTCTTTTTTCTTACTTCACTCTTACGAAATTCTTAAGCTGACTCCAGATGCGATGATACTCATGAAAAAACTCATGAAATGAGTTAACCTTCTTCAATTCATGAGCTAGTATTGTACTTTTTTCAATTGAACGGTAAACACCGTTAACTCATAAGGCTTGCTACGGAGGTGGATAGACCCGCCCATACTCTCCACCAACCGCTTCGTAATGGTAAGACCCAGTCCGCTGCCTTGGTAGAACTTATTCCGCGAATCTTCCAGCGTATACATCCGTTCAAACACATGATCGATATGCATCGCATCAATGCCCTTTCCCCGGTCCCATATATCCACATAGACAGAAGATTCATCTTCCCGGAGAGTCAAACCGAGTTGCTTGCCGTGATTGCCATATTGAATGCTGTTCGAGATCAGATTGTTCAGCACGCGGTGCAGCGCCTCATCATTACCGAAGCCATAAATCGGATGATCCGGGATCTCGATATGGATGAGGTAGTCTTGCTCCGCAAGAATGTCGTAATAAGCCAGAATCGTCGTGCCGCAACGTTCATTCATGAGAATTCGGGTCATCGGCATATCTTGATCCCCGGACTCCAGCTTAGCCAAATCGAAGAAATCATGAATGAGCATCAACGTCTCTTGGGTTTTGACATACACTTTGCCTAGCATACGTTCGCGCTCCTCTGCATGCATCGCCGGATCGAGATGGAGCATCTCAATATAACCCAGTACGACGGTCAAGGGGGTCTTCAGATCGTGCGAAATATTCGATACCATCTTTTTCATCGATATTTCCATTTTGGCATAGTCTGAGTACACCTGATGTTGCGCCTCCAAGAGCCGATTGATCTCTATCAGTAGCGCTTTGAACTCCCGGTCGTTCGTCATGAGCAATAACTTCTCATGGGTAGCGAGGGATGATATGCGTTCGATCTCTGATCGCAACCGACGCAATTGCTTGCGGTGGCCCACGCGATTAACAGCCTGATACATGACTAAACAGATAAGAATCGCGATTATCATCAATAGAATGAACGTCATCTTAGCGACCTTCCCACTTGTAGCCAATGCCCCATAGCGTCTTAATATACCGCGGCTCTGACGGGTTATCTTCTATTTTGTCCCGCAGCCTGCTCATATGAACATTAATGACGTTCTCGTCGCCGTAATAGTCATCGTTCCATACCTTCGCGTAAATTTGTGCTTTCGTAAAGACGCGATTGGGATGCTCTGCGAATAGTCGCAGAATCTCGAACTCTTTGGATGTCAATTTTATCGGCTCCTCTTGCTTGAAGACAGCGAAACTATCGAAATCGATCCGTAAATCGCCCATGTTCAGGATGTTATGCTTCGTCTCAACGCTCGCGTATTGCGTCGCCCGCCGGATGATCGCCTTCAGTCTCGCAGACAATTCGATCATCGAGAAAGGTTTCTCAATGTAATCGTCTGCACCGAACCCGAGGCCTAACGCCTTGTCGATGTCGCTGTCCTTCGCGGACATAATCAAGATCGGCACATGGCTGTAAGCCCGAATGCGGCGGATAACTTCCATTCCATCTATCTTGGGCATCATAAGATCGACGAGTAACAGATCAAATCGCCCCTGCGCCTGCTCGAATTTCCGAAGTCCCTCGTCGCCATCCCCGGCAACGGTCACCGCATATCCTTCTTTCGTTAAATAAGTCTCAACCATTTCTACAATGGCTTGATCATCCTCTATAATGAATATCGAATGATTAATAACAATCAATCCTCTCCACGCTTGCTATGACTTTTCATTTCATTCGTAGTATAACAAAAAACCGTAAGATTATTATAATCCGATCATCCCAAATCGAGATAACAGCCGTTCGCGTAATAATACGATATAGACGGCTGAAAATAACCTATCAATTCATACAAGGAATTTACACCGTTAACAACCATTTCTTTCGATTAGGTAGAGATTACTTATGGAAAGAGTGATCGACATGGCGAGAACAAAGACAGGTTATACGTGCGTTATCAGTGCTTTTAACCAATATACATAAGATCATGTTAAAGGCTTTAAACTCAAGCGTTAAAGCTATTAAGTGGTAGTTCATATGGGGAGACGGAGGGATTACTAAGCTTACGGGGAGGTTAGTTGCGGATGAAGTTTTCTGATTCCAGCACAAAAAACTCGCCCAAAATGTACGAGTTTTTTATACCTAATATTATGGCAAAAAGCAAATTAGAATAACTTCTAACAAAAAACTATTATTCTATATGGTGTGGTTTGGGCGGGAATACTTTTTGTGGAAGGTCCATAAATAACAATTAGATCTCGGTTCACGGGGGTTCTAGAAAAGGGTTGCCCATTTGTTAACACGATTTGGGTATATGGAGAAATATGTAATTGTAATTGCCCGTCACTACTCACCAACTGACTATTAAAATAATCTACTTTTATATTCTGAAATGAGCTATTTTTTACCATGACAAGTGCTCGATATTGTGGAGGGTAAATAAAAGGAACAGGCGCATTCCCATCATAATATCCAGTTACGCGATCGCCTATTGCCACCTTTACATGGTCTACAAAGTAAGTTGTAGGTGATACTACGAAATTAACGAATGCTCCTAAAGCGTTATCTACAGATATTAATTTATAACAACCTTCCCCTTCACCATTTTGTCCAGTAATGAAATCACTTATCATTGTAACGTTCCCCTGAAAAGAATAGAAATTAATCATACAAATACCTCCATTGCTTAAAGGCAGGTAGTGAGCCCATTGTTATTGGAGATAGCCCTCTTTCCCTTAATGGTGGTCAAATTAAATCTTCATACTTTTGCACATTTTATAGTCAAGTTGATTAATGGTTCCTCCGAAAAATTAAAAATGGAATACAGGATATAGACCCTTACTTCTAAACTAATTTATGTGAAATTACCGAGAAAGGTGAATACCTACAAATGTAACAATGAAGATTAGCTCATACAGCAGGTTAGGGAGGTGGATTATGGTAATTATTCGTTTGGCAACATTAGACGATGTTGATGAACTTGTTCAAATGCGTTGGGACTTCTCAGAAGAAGAGAAAACAATTAATTCTGTCAGCTTTGAGGATTTTAAGCCGATTTGTAGTGAGTTTTTGATGAAAGCAATTAAAAGCGGAGATTGGTACATTTGGATAGCAGAGGTTGAAGGAAGATTAGTATCACATATGTACCTGCAATTCATACATAAAGTGCCTAGGCCGGGTAAATCTCCAGATCCTTATTTCGGATATGTAACAAATGTCTCTACTCGGCCCAGTTTTAGAAGTCAAGGTATTGGCACGATGATTCATATTGCTATGGAACAATGGTCAAAAGAGAATAATGTTGAGTTCCTTATCCTTTGGCCAAGTAGTGATAGTGTAAAGTTTTATGCAAGAAACGGTTTCTCTCAATGCGAAGAAGCTATGGAGAAGCATTGGTGATTGGGTATACCGGAGTATGCGAATTCCGCTTATTAATACTCGGTAATGAAAGTAACGGGTTCGATAGTTGAATAAAAAGAGGTATTCAGGAATGATATTTTTTATTTTCTCCTGAATACCTTTTTTTATTTCCAATTAGATTTTTAAGCACATTTGCGATAAACATGTAATTCTTTAAAATTGTTATAAAGAACTATAGAAATATTTTATTTTCTTCGTATTTTTGCCCATACAGTTGACAATGTACAAATCATTCTCGTTGTACTGTACTGGAATCATGAATGGGTTACTTCCTACCCACTATCCGATACTTTATGGATACAACCGGAAATCACCGTCAAAATCAAATTTGCGGAGTGGAAGGAAGGGCATTCCTTACGACAGCCAAGTATACAAGGCTTTGTGGATGTCCCTCCCCACCAGTGTGTTTTGGAGTAAGGAACCAATTTGTTCGATCTCATTGTCGAAACGATCCAGCCTGTTTTGCCCTCCCCAGCTTTTGCTTGCCATGATTAAGAGCCTGCATTTCCCCGTAGCTCGTCAACAGAGCTATCAGTAAGAGGGCAATGTACACAATGGCTGTCGTGACCCCTCCGACTGCTGATTTGTCCTTAAAAAAGTCTCCAATTAAAATCACGATCACACAACCACTCAAACAGACTGTCGTGATCCACACCATCGACCGGTAAAATCGATAAAGCTTCGTTCCTTCGGGAATGAGGCTTTGCTCTCTTCCTTTGTTCTTTCCCCTTACGTGAATGAGCAAAAAGATCGCCAACGGCAATTGAAAGACGAGCACGATCAACGGCAAGCTATAACTAATAAATTGATCGATATGCGCTACATTTGGAAACCCGAATATGGACGATACAACGACAAACCATCCACATGGAGCATTAAATGTATTGTAATGCCGTTGTCCCCCAAATGATCCAACCCCCACTAAAAATGCCAAGTAAGCGACAATGACCTTAATTGTGAAAGCGGGGAACCACACGCTAAAGAGGATCATTTCGACCCTGTCTAGGAAATCTGTCACGTGGATTTGCTGGACGAGAATATAGATAGGGAAATTCAGTCGACTGGCGATCATGAAACCCATCACCCCGAGCAAGACGAGCAACATAATCGTCGTTCCAAAGCCAACAATGATGACCCCGTGCTTCATCGCAGCATAAAATAGTCGCGGCTCTACAATGGCATGTAAGAATGCCCCAATGAGAAAAATATCACCATATACACCCACTGGTAAAAAGTTGCTGACCACGATCCGATCCAAGTTACTGGTCAAGATAGGTTCTAATCGCTCTACGTTGTATTCATTAACCAGCAGGAAATATAGCGAAATGCACATGATGAAATAAAGGGGAAAATAAAACTCATTTACCCGTGCCGCCACCTCAAGACTCGTTTTGCCATAGTACATCATTAACAGAACGAAGACGAGTAAGATGACCTCCAATGGCGTGGTTGGCAATAAGGAGATATGTAAAAAATCAGCTGCCCCTTTAATATCGATCGCCAGGATGATCCAAATGTAAAACAAAATGAGTAGATTGATAGCTCCACCAATCCACTTCCCGCCAATGATAAACAAGATTTCAAAGATATTTTTCCCGGGGTATGCTTCAACCAGCCCACTCAAAACGTAAGCGATAAAAAGCGCATAAAAGATGGGTAAAATTTGAGAGAACCAAGCATCCATCCTTGCTACCTGAACGACAGACCGCAAGAAACTGATCATCATTCCTGTCATCAAGACACTGCCGACCAGCCAGGCAATTTGTCGATGATTGACAACTTGCTTGTGAATCATACTTGGGCCTCCTTATACGAACTGATCCACCCACCACTTCACATGAGGAGATAGAAAGTTCATCAAATTACTCGTGGGTAACACTTGATAATACTGGAATTGCAAAGCAATCAGACAAAGAATGGTTAAAACGTAGAAAATAGCAATGACTCGCTGCTGTCTCCCGTCCATTCCTTTTCGCTTCATGATGAATTCTCCAAACGAAAGTAACAACATAGAGATAAAAAAGATCAAAAATATTCTATTCATGATCATCTTCACCCTGGGTAATATTTTTCGTTGTCTGCCCGAAATTGGCCATGTGCACTTTGGATCGGATTTCATATGTGATTTTCGGAAGCTCCGCATTCCACCTGTTCCGATATCGGTCTCGCCACTCTCGCGGATAATTCCTTGACAATGCGATTCCTAACCCAATGAAGTCTGATTGTTTTTGTTGGATCGTTTGCATCATCTGTTTCACACCGCTATTGATTTGCTCGGCGAGCTTTGCTTGCAGCATGCTAATATTTTTCTCTTCCTCGAGATCGAGGTTTGACAGATTCTCCACCACAACAGCAGAAGCGTAGAGGTCAATTTTGAAATGGATGTGGCCTTTCCTGATCACAGGCTTGATATTCGCTCTTCCTTTCGAAAGAGTTATCGTAAGCCGATCGTGCTTGTTGAGGGACACTACAACAGAAAACGGTGTAAAATCGCGTTGGAACAATCGCAATCCGAGCAGGTCTTTGGGCTTCGCGATCGCTACGAGCTTGTCCTGTCGAAATATGCCTACCCCCGTCGCCTCTATTTCTTTTGACTTTCCTTTCGGATGAGAATCCACTGCTGCCAGAACGGGTAAAATGGCATCAACCCCTGGTGTACCGAGCATTTGGGCCACATCCTTCAATGTTACCGTAATGCCGCCCATCTTGACCAACTCACGCATCGCTTCTCCCGAAAAACGTTCAAATTGCGGCTGTGCGGTTAGTAATTCGATTCCTTTGCCTTTTGTCATGACAATGTAAGCTGTCAGTCTATTTTCCGGAAAGCGCGCCACGATATCCAGTACTTCTGACATCCCATCCTTCGCCAGTTCTTCGCCTATGACGATCATTCGGTGATGGGAGTAGTAAATTTCTCGAGACATTCTTGCTTGGATCAATCCATTCGCTTCCCGAATTGTCCTGCCTACGGCGGAATCAACGTAATAACTCTTATCACCACTCGTCCCACCACCACCTCCGGACTGTGCGCCTAGGCTACTGACCAAGGGGACCTGAATGGATAGGCGATACCTGCCGTCTGGTTCCTTATCCATCGCCATTGCAATGACGATGGCCATATCATTTACTTCACGGCGATCCCAACATCCAGATACTAGGAACATGCAGAGCGACACCACCAATATGCGGGTCACAGCCTTCACGATTGTCCCTCCTCGTTTGGATGACGGTTGCCTGTCACCCCTGATTGCCCTCCTCTTTGTTGAATAGAATTAGCCAAACCATCGTTCATACGCCTTGCATTTTGAACGCCCAAAAAACTTGGGCGTTTTTCCATCATCGACCATGGAGCCCTCATCAGTACGTCTTTGAGATCGCCGATCGACATCGGTCCTAGCGGTGATAAATAAGGGACACCAAAAGAGCGCAGGTTGGCCATATGACCGAGGATGAGCAATAACGCTACTAGCATTCCATAGATGCCGAGGATCGAAGCCGCAATCATAATCGGAAAACGCAGTATTCGCAATGAAATCGATGCATTAAAATGCGGGATGGTAAATGAGGCAATCCCTGTGAGCGATACGACGATAACCATGGGGGCAGAAACAATCCCAGCCTGCACCGCTGCCTGACCAACGACCAGCGCACCTAAAATACTGACGGCCTGCCCGACCGTTTTCGGGAGACGAATCCCCGCTTCTCGCAAGGCTTCAAAAGAAATTTCCATGATAAAAGCCTCCACAATAGCAGGAAAAGGAATAGACTCGCGCGCAGCCGCAATACTTAAAAGGAGCGTGGTCGGTAGCATCTGTTGGTGATAAGTCGTAATGGCCACATATAAAGCAGGGGTAATGAGCGAAATAACGAGAAATACATAGCGCAGCAGTCGAACAAGGGTAGCCATTTGAAATCGCTCGTAATAATCCTCGCTGGCCTGCATCATCATCCAAAACGTAACAGGCACGATCAAAACCATCGGTGTCCCATCCACAAAAATCGCGACGCGTCCCTCCAGCAATGCCGCAGCAACCGTGTCCGGGCGCTCGGAATACATAACCTGAGGGAAAGGCGAGTACGTGTTATCCTGGATCATCTCTTCGATATATCCGCTTTCCAGCACAGCATCCATATTGATCTTGCTGATTCGACCAGTGACCTCCTGTACGATCTCTGGATCAGCAATCCCATCAAGAAAGGCAACCACCAGATTGGTGTTCGTCTCACGTCCAACTACCAAGGACTTCATTTTCAATCGAGGTGTTCGCAATTTGCGACGCAGCATCGACGTGTTCGTGCGAATATTTTCGATAAAGCCCTCACGCGGCCCCCTTACGACCGCTTCTCCTTCTGGTTCGTTAACGGAACGTTTTTCTGCTCCACGAATGCCGAGCGTGAGCGCTTCTGTATTTCCCTCAACAAGAATGCCTGTATCACCTGAAAGCACAGCTTGTAGCAGCTTTTTATAATCGTCTATTCTTCCCATCTGGGAAACGGGCAAAAGTGACTCTTCTATCACTTTTATATCTTCATCGCCGTCTTCAAGTACCATTAACGATCTCAGTGCAGAATTGACCTCTTTGGTATCAATCAGTCCATCTACGAAGACAGCAATCGCACGGACACTGTTTTTTAGACGGAATTCTCGTATGACAAAATCGGAGCAATCAGAGAACATTTTTTTCAACAGTTCAATGTTCTCTTCCAATTGAGGCGAAATCGGTATACCCTCCAGCTCGATTAAGCTACAGGAATTCATTGTCTCAATCAGTTCTTTCATTTTATCTTTCTTCTTGAATTTCATGTCATCACCAACCCAACCACTGGAAAGCTACCCGTATTATGGTTAATTGACAGGAAATATATGCAAAGAGGTATTCCTTTTACATAGAGATACTCGGATGGGAGATAGTAGGAACACCTATCCCTTTTAAAAAGAAGGTGAAACCATCATTGTGTCCTGCAACAAAAGAGTACGAGCTGACGATTGATAATCACACTTTGTCCATTACAAATCCTGACAAGCCTCTATGGCCACAGGCCAAGGTAACCAAGCTAGATTACTTGCGTTATTTGCTGATTGTCTCAGCCCCACTCCTACGGTATAGCAAGGATCGGCTCTTAACCGTCATTCGCTACCCTCACGGAGTTGGCGACAAGCACTTCTATCAAAAAAACGCCCCTGACTATGCGCCTGAATGGATACAAACGCATACATGGGACAATGTTCGTTACGTACTGTGCAATGACCGGGCGACACTCGTGTGGATGGCAAATCAAGCAGCATTGGAGTGGCACGTCTCCTTTCACCTCGCTACGGATGAGACTCCGACAGAGCTCGTTTTTGACCTCGACCCTTCCACAGATGATTTTGCCGTTGTGATAGAGTCTGCCCTCTTGTTGAAACAGCTGCTCGATGAATTACAGCTGCCTTCATGGGTCAAAACATCTGGTTCTAGCGGCTTGCAAGTATACGTTCCGATTGAACTCCGCTATACGTTTGAACAGACGCGCCAGGTCGGACATTTCATCGCATCCTATCTAGTCAGCAAGCATCCCTCACTATTAACCATCGAGCGCTTGGTGAAGAATCGGGGAGATAAGCTGTACATTGACTATTTGCAACATTGGCGAGGAAAAACTTTGCCTGCCCCTTATTCAACTCGTGCAAAAGAACAGGCAACCGTATCAACACCACTTCAGTGGGAGGAAGTTCCCCATTCTCATCCCACAGACTTCACCGTTTATACGGTACCCAAACGGCTAGAAACCTTCGGCGATTTATTCTCATCCGTATCTGCTCCGGCGAAACGAGCCTCCCTTGATGCCATCCTTGGCTTTTTGCAGTCCCAGTAAGCCATTAGTTGGAATCCAGCAGCCCATTTGTGCTATACTTGGCAAAGATGTTTTGAGGCAAGGAGGCACATTCATGATTGATCCGATCGCAATTGCAATCGGCCCCTTAAAGATACACTGGTATGGCATTATTATGGGGCTGGCGTTTTTCTTGGGTACTTATCTCGCTCGCTACAATTCCAAACGTTCTGGCATTGATCCTGATCACGTCTTGAACATGGTGGTTCTGATCATTCCAGCAGCCATCGTTTGTGCAAGATTGTATTATGTTACGTTTGAATGGCAGCAGTACAAAGACAATCCACTGGACATCTTCGCAGTTTGGCAAGGCGGCTTGGCTATTCACGGTGGATTAATCGGTGGTGTACTGGCAGGAAGCTGGTATATTCGAAAACATAATCTACCGTTCCTGCGTTTGGCTGACATTTTCATGCCGAGTGTTATCTTGGGTCAAGCCATCGGACGTTGGGGTAACTTTATCAACCAGGAAGCGCATGGTGGTCCCGTCTCTGCTGAGTTTATGGAAAAGTTCCCTGCTTTCATCCGTGAACAAATGTTTATCGGCGGACAATATTACCACCCAACGTTTTTGTATGAATCGATCTGGAACCTTTTCGTTTTCGCCGTTCTGATGTTCATGCTGTACCGATTCAAAAAATTCGATGGTCAGGTCTTGTTCAGCTACATGATCCTGTATTCACTCGGTCGCTTTTACATTGAAGGAATGCGTACAGACAGTTTGTTAATAGCAGATACCCTGCGTGTCGCTCAATTAGTCAGTCTCTGCTTAATTGCTGCCGGTGTCATCTTGATGCTCGTGTTTGCACGCAAAAACAAGCAGACAGGACATTCCCAAAACTCGATCGAATAGCCCCAACATGCCATATCCATTACCACTCAGGTCAATTCGACTGGGTGGTTTTTTCTTTACCTTGTCTGAATTGTCGCAATGCAGGCAATAACTAGGAGAAAGAATGAAAAAAGGAGGGGAATCAGATGGATGATGGAATTTTGGAAGAGTATCTCGATCGCTATGTACGTATTCATTTTGCTCCTGATATGATCGGTCAAGGATTATCTGCATACGCAGAAGGCAAATTGTATGATTACAGCCCAAATGGGATTTTAATTGAAGAGCGGGATGGCTCGCTGGACTATATCCCATTCTCTGCCGTACGCCTCGTACAAATTAAACCCAAGCCCGGTTTATGGGAACGTTTAACTGGATCAAGTTAACGAAAAAGACACCTCCCCGCGTACTCTACACGGAAAGGTGTCTGTTGTTTGTTGTATAAAGATGTAGCTCTACAGGAATACGTCAAACACGACGTAGCATGCAGCAGCCAATAGTCCTGTAATCGGAAGGGTAATGACCCAAGTGACCAAGATTCGGCCAGCCAAGCCCCATTTTACTGCGTTCAGCTTTTGCGATGCCCCAACCCCCAAGATGGCGGATGTGATCACGTGCGTTGTGCTCACTGGCAGTTTCAAAGCTGTAAAGATTGTGATAATCAAGGCAGAAGACAGGTCTGCTGAGAAACCGGAAATTGGCTTGATTTTCATAATCTTACCACCCAAGGTCTTGATGATACGCCATCCACCAAAGGCTGTACCTAAAGCCATTGCAATAGCAGCTGATAGTTTTACCCACAGTGGAATGACGAATTCGCCCGGTTCTTGAATCAAGAATCCACCAGAAATCAGAGCAAGGGTGATTACGCCCATTGTTTTTTGCGCATCGTTGGCTCCATGGCTGAAGGCCTGCCAAGATGCTGACACTACTTGCATCGTACGGAAACCTCGATTGGTTTTGTGGTACGCTGAGTTACGGACAAGCCAAGACACAAGCTTGATCACGACAAAACCAATAGCAAACGCAACAAGCGGGGATACGATCAACGCTTGGATAATGCTAATGAAGCCTGACCAGTTAATGGCACCACTTCCTGCGGCACCAAAAGCAGCACCTGCAACGCCGCCAATAATCGCGTGCGAGGACGAGCTAGGAATTCCGAACCACCAGGTGATTAGGTTCCACAAAATCGCAGATGTCAACGCGGCCAAAACAACGACCAATCCATTTTCCAGCTTGAATGGATCGGTAATGCCTCCCCCGATTGTCTTCGCTACCCCCGTATACGAGAGTGCACCAATCAAGTTACACACGGATGCAATAATAATCGCGGTTTTCGGACTTAATGCACGCGTCGAAACAGAAGTCGCAATCGCGTTCGCCGTATCATGAAAACCATTGATAAAGTCAAAAGCTAGCGCCATGATGACGACGAGTACGAGAATAATCACCTCTGGCGAAAGATCAGGCATTCTTTAACACGATCCCTTCTACCAGGTTGGAGACGTCCTCAGCGAAGTCAGCACAGTCTTCGAGCTTATCGTAAATCTCTTTGAGTTTGATCGCTTCCATTGGGTTGGTATCAGGAGAATTCAACAAATCAGATACCATTTTACGGTAGTTGGAGTCAGATTCATGCTCCAAATCTTTGATTTCCCCAGCGATTTTTGTAACAACTTTATGATCCAGCTTGCGCAGTGTGCGAATCAGCTCGATCAGCTTAGCCGAGCATTTCACCAAAATATTGGCTTGTGCCAATACACGTGGATCTGGTTGAGTCACTTGGTACAGATACATACGATCAGCGACACCGTCAATGTAGTCGATCATTGAGTCCATCGTATGAGCGAGCTGGTGAATGTCTTCACGCTCAAGCGGAGTGATAAAAGTAGAGTTCAACTCGTTCATGATACGACGAACGATTTCGTCTCCTTCTTTCTCGACAGCCTTGATTGCCTTAACCTTTGTTTCTAGATCTTGATAGTTTCCTATCATTTCATAGAAAAGATGAGTTCCTTTGTGCACAGTGGCAATCTGCTGCTCGAACAGATCAAAGAAGATATACTTGTTTGATTTCAACATACTAGACTTCTTCACTCCTTTGAATAAATGACACCTAACAGATTATATCGAAAGTTATTGTTTCCGTAAATTTAAAATCAAGGTCAAGTGTGTATATTTTTCTTTAAGGAATTATTAAGTTTTTGTAAATGCTCTTTACAATTCAAAAAAACACCCGTGTCAAGAGAGCTGACGAGTGTTAGTTTTGCCAATATTTATCTTTTCATTCGATGCGACCATCATGCAATCTTTCCGTTTTTTCGCTTCATACATAAGCATATCTGCTTTTTTCGCTAACTCTTCCGCTGTTGAAGCATGGTGTGGATACGAGGCTACTCCGATACTGACCGTGACACCTGAAAGAGCGTGTCGAACTTGATTTTGAATTCGTTCTCCGATTGCCAGTCCTCTAATTGTGTCGGTATGCGTTAACAAAACGACGAATTCTTCCCCACCCCATCTTCCAACCGTATCTTGTTTTCGTACACTTGCCTGCAAAATCCTTGCGAATTGGCAAAGGAGTCGGTCACCTTCCAAATGACCATATGAATCATTGAATATTTTGAAATTATCCAAATCGATAAACAATAAGGTAACAGATTGATGATTGCTTTTTGCCAACTCCACTTCTTCGACCAGCTTGTCCAAAAATCTGCGATTGACGAGAACGCCTGTAAGTGAATCGTGATAAGCCATCTGCCGCAATTGATCTACATACTTCCCTATTTGATAGGCAGCAAGCGTCTGAATGACAGCCACAAGTATAAGAAAGACAATCATACTCTCATCCGTCGGCAATCCGTATCCGGTCAGCCAAACCGAGATGATCACACAGGACATACCCAAACTAATCCAGCGTGAGCCCAAAGTACACTACCCCCGATCTATCCGATGTAACCCTCTATCAATTCATACATTAGACCTATCTAACAAAATGCTCAGTAGGTCTTTTTTCATATAATCAGGAATATTTTACCTATCTTTTTTTGTAAGTTCAAGCAAAACAACGAAACCGGCGATGAATTGGAACCAATTGGAAGGGATAAGCTAATGGCTAATAAAAACAGACGGGAGTGAATGAATCTATGCCCCGTATTGAAGCAGTGGCTACAGCAGTACCTTCCCACGAGATTACACAAGAGGATTCCATGAAGCTGGCACGCCTATTTTTTCAAGATGCTTATCCCGACATAGACCGTTTGTTACACGTCTTTGCACACAGTCACATTCAGAAGCGGCATTTTAGTATGCCGATGGATTGGTTTTTGGAGGACCGGCCGTTTGCAGAGAAAAATCAATTGTATATCGAACATGCGGAAGCCTTGGCCGAGGAAGCAGCCCGAAAGTGTTTGAAAAAAGCTGGTGTCGAGCCATCATCCATCGATTGTCTGATGTTTGTCTCTAGCACTGGCATTGCGACCCCAAGCCTTGATTCCCGCTTGCTCCATCGTTTAGGACTCCGTCCACAAGCAACCCGTGTCCCGTTGTGGGGCCTTGGCTGTGCCGGTGGAGCGATGGGATTGTCGCGGGCATGTGAATACACCCAGGCTTATCCCTCGCGGCGAGTATTGCTTGTGAGCGTAGAACTGTGCGGCTTGACCTTCATCCGACAAGATTTGTCCAAAAGCAACTTGGTCGCAACGTGCCTATTTGGAGACGGAGCTGCATCCGTATTAATAGAAGGAGACCAAGTCTTGTCCTCTTCTGACGCACCCAAGGTCCAATTTTGTGATGCGCGAACGACAACATGGCCGGACACCGTAGATGTCATGGGATGGGAATTGACCGATCCAGGGTTAAAAGTCATTTTCTCCCGCGACATTCCTACTCTCATTCGTTCTTCGATGCGAGAAAACGTCGAGAGCTTTTTATCACCGCATGGGATGTCTATTAATCATCTGCGTCATTTCATTTTCCATCCTGGTGGAGCCAAGGTATTAACGGCTTATCAGCGATCTCTAGGCATTGGCACAGAAGCCACTCGTTTTTCTGAAGATGTCTTAACTAATTTTGGGAACATGTCTTCCCCTACGGTTCTGTTCGTCTTGGAAAAAAGCATGGAGAGGGCGTGGGAGCCAGGAGATCGCGGTTTGGTCGCTGCGCTTGGACCTGGATTTAGCTCCGAGCTCTTACTTCTGGAGGCGAGATAGTCATGTTGCTCTTCTTTGGATTCGTCATGGTTGCAGTCGTGTTGCAGCGGCTGGTCGAGCTTCTCGTTGCCGTGAGGAACGCCCGCTATATCCGGTCTAAAGGTGGCTACGAGATTGGGGCGAGTCATTACAAATACATCGTCCTTCTTCATCTTCTCTTTTTTCTCTCGCTTATTTTCGAAGTGGTGGGAAAAGGCAACGCCATGGTTCTTCCCTCTTGGTGGGCGATTCCGTTCAGCCTGTTTTTGATCGCGCAAGGGCTTCGTTACTGGTGTATTCGCAGCTTGGGCAAGCGATGGAATACCCGCATCTTCATACTCCCAGACGAGGCTCCGATTAAGCGAGGTCCTTATCGATTTATTCGTCACCCCAACTACTTGGTCGTAACGCTTGAGCTGCTCCTACTCCCCCTGACATTTTCCGCTGTGGCAACTGCTCTGACATTTTCTCTCTTGAATGCCTGGCTGCTCCTGCGAATACGGATTCCCTTGGAAGAAGCAAGCGTCTACGATGGTCATCGTGAGCCATAAAAACGAAAAGTCTTTGGCACATGCACATGCCAAAGACTTTTTATCGAGCAAAAGGTTTATCACTAGTCATTCAGCGGGAAAAGAAAAGAAGCTGTTACTCTTTCCCGTGAGGTGGATCAAGTGAATCGTACAACGATAGTGGAGCCTCAGGAGACGAAGCGTATCATCGTCCGAGACTTTTTCGCTTTGATTGAAACGATACCGAACAAGGATGACCAGGCTAGTATTCAAATCTTTCTTCGCTATTTGCAAAGTTTGCTAAGAATCAAGCAAGTCGTTCCTCCGGTTGTGGAAATCATGACGGTCATCAAACAAAACAAGCCACTACTCTACCACGCCGCACGCAGAGTTACTCTTCCTTCAAGCAATCTGCACATGCTATTTCAGCTAGAAATGGATATTATGCTTGCCCACGAAAGGCTCCGTCAGTACGACAAATGATTTGGGTAGGCTTTGCCTTACCCTTTCAAGTTTTCTGGATTCAGACATTCAAGCTCTGCAATGACAAAACGACCATCTTTGCGAATCAGGACGTCATCAAACCAGATTTCCCCGCCGCCCCAATCCGGACGCTGGATGGAAACCATGTCCCAGTGCACGGACGATTTGTTGCCATTGTATGCTTCGTCATAGCATTGACCAGGCGTGAAGTGGAAGCTTCCGTCTATTTTTTCATCAAACAAGATATCTTTCATCGGGTTGCGAATGTAAGGATTCACACCAATAGCGAATTCCCCAACGAAGCGCGCTCCCTCGTCTGTATCCAAAATGTGATTCAAGCGTTCGGTATCGTTCGCTGTGGCTTCCACAATTTTGCCGTCCTTGAAGGTAAGTCGAACATTTTCGAAAGTGAAGCCGTGGTATGGTGTTGGCGCATTATGAGTCATAACGCCATTTACGGAATCCTTCACAGGCGCTGTATACACTTCACCATCTGGAATATTGCGTAGACCAGCGCATTTCACAGCAGGAATGTCCTTGATGGAGAAGGTGAGATCCGTTTCAGGTCCTACCAATCGTACTTTGTCTGTGCGATTCATCAAGTCAACTAGACTGTCCATTGCTTTGTCCATTTTTGCGTAATCCAGGTTACATACTTGGAAGTAAAAATCTTCAAAAGCTGCTGTAGACATGTTCGCAAGCTGTGCCATGGAAGGATTCGGATAACGAAGGACAACCCACTTCGTTTTAGGCACGCGCACGTTCATCACTGGCAGCTCATACAGGCGAGAATAGATGCCGAGCTTATCGCTAGGAACATCAGCCATCTCATTGATATTGTTCGCCGCACGAATCCCGATGTAACCTTGCATTTTCTCCATGAGTTCAACTTCATGTTGAGCCATGGTCTTCAACTGTTCTTCATTGCAATTCATTGCGATTTCTCGGCTTACGGCGGGATCAATCAATTGAACATAAGGACTGCCGCCTGCTTTATAAATCTCACGCACGAGGGCTTTCACCAAATCCGGTGTGTCCCCTTTCGCGTTGATCAAAATGTTTTCCCCTGGCTGTACTCGTACAGAATAGTTAACCAGATTGTACGCTAATTGATCTAATCGTGAGTCTCTCATTCGTGGCACACCCTTTTTAAATTTTCTGATTCCTCTTGTATTTTTACCGATACAATCTACTAAGTCAATAAAAAATTTTTATCAACGGAATAAAAAGTGGCCAGCCTCCTTGCATCCAGGCTGGCCTTGTTCTTTTCCTGTGTTTTTACATCGTCTGTTCCTTGTCCTCAATGGTTCCCATCTTGTACATGTCACTGACCAGCTCCTGCGTCGTAGCCAGACCAGCTGTATGTTCGTCTGCCTCTTGATAGTAGACGGCTCCGCCTGCATCCTCAGTGCCCAATTCTCTCGCCCTGGATTGAGCCTGATTCTTATCATAACCTGCCATTTTCGTTCCTCCCTCCTTTTGGTTTCTATTCGCTATAGTTTGTACGGGAATCTCCAGATTTAGCCGAAAAAAAAGACGCCTTGCCCAATCGAGGGACAAAGCGTCTTTATCATCATCTATGCTTATTTTTCGTTATCGGATTCTGGAGCGATCGTCGCCCAACCAGCTGCTGGAGCACTCACAGCTGTTACGCGACCAGTTGTAACAAATTGATCTACTCCTGGCATGATAGCCCAGCCAGCTACATTAGAGATCACTGGAGCATATTGACCACTCACCCATACAAACTCATCTTTACCTGGCATGATAACCCAACCACCTTGTTGATTCAAACCTTGAATTGGGGTAACTGTTTCTGGAGTCGCAGGTTTTACTTCAGGTTTCGTTGTTGGTGCAGTTGTTGTGGTTTCAGTTGCTGGTTTTTCTTCTGTAGTTGCAGGCTTTTCTTCTGTAGTTGCTGGTTTTTCTTCCGTTGCAGTTGTTTTTGCTTCTGTTGCAGTAGTCGTTTCAGTAGCTTTTACTGCCTCTTCTGCAAATGCAGCTTGTGTGAAGAGAGCCGCTCCTAAGATACAAGAACTCATGATCAGTGTGCTTTTCTTTTTCATATGTGTACACTCCCATTCCCGCGGTACACACTTTTGTCTTACACGAATGTCCCCAAACCCGAACTTGAAGGTATGCTATATGCACTGCTGCATTTTCCTGAGAAAATACGTAAACTGCTCTAACTCGTCGTCAGACAGATTCTCCAGCAGCTTTCCTACTAGTGCTCTCCTGTGGCACAAAAGTCCTTCCAGAGTCGGAACGGCTTGTTGTGACAAAGTGACCCACACGACACGTCGATCCTGTTCATCTCGAACTCGGTCAATAAAACCGGCCTTGACCAACCGATTGAGTGCGATTGTGGTGGCACTATTGGATAACTTCAAAATAGTCGCCAGCTCAGAAACTGTGCTTCGTCCTTTTTGATGTAGCACACGCAGCAAGATAAACTGCTTCGGACTGATTGACTCTTCCTCTAGCCAATTGTTAATAAAGAAACGAGCAATCTCGACAAATACTCGATCCAGTTCCTCAAGTTTACTGGCACGGGACATATTGCTCACAACATCACCCATTTTCGGAAAATTAATAATATAAGTACTTTTACTATAAAACTATATAGCCTAAGTACCGGAAGATCAAGAGGACTCCCGAAATTATTTCTTTTCACGAAAGATATGTATGAGCCAGACAAAGTGTTTACCACTTAATATTTTTATTGTAAAACTTATTTCAAGAACATCTTAACTCAAACAGGAAAAACTGACAATAGGTAAGCTTGCAAAATAATGTTACGACTTTTTCCAGCTTCATCCACGAAGCCAATTATTTCCTTGAATCATCTTTCGTATCTATTCGTAAAGCATGTATAATGGGAAGACAGCCTTTCACACACGAGGCCATTTGACTCAGGCATATTTGCCACAGAAACCACATACATAGGAGAATTTCAATGGAACAAACCAACCCTACACCAAAATGGAAAGCGGAATTGCTCGATTGGTTAAAATCGTTTGCCTTGATTGGCGGATTGACTGCGTTTATCTACGTATTTGTCATGGCTCCCTACGTCGTCCAAGGGCGTTCCATGGAAAGTACGTTGCATGACCGCGAGCGTGTCATCGTTAACAAAGCGATTTACTACCTCAAAGAACCGCAGCCTGGCGATATCGTCATCGTTCATCCAGATGCAACTGGCGACAACTGGATCAAGCGCGTGGTAGCAGTAGCTGGAGACACCGTTGAAGCCAAAAATGATCAAGTGTATGTCAATGGCCAACCGCTCAGCGAAGAGTATTTAGTCGAAAACAAGCTTAAAACCTCTACAGCAGGTGTGACGTTAACCGAAGATTTTGATCCTGTGAAGATTCCTGAGGGCAGCGTGTTTGTCATGGGGGATAATCGCAACAACAGTATGGATAGCCGCGTCATTGGTCCTGTTCAACTGGATCATGTAGTAGGTCGTGCAGAAGCCGTATACTGGCCGCTGTCCCAAGTCCGTCTCCCACGTTAACATTTATCCAGACAGTAAAAAGCCGCTCCTTATCGGGGCGGCTCTTTTCGTTTTCGATGGCGTTATTTGTGGGCAATTGCCGCTTCAGAAAAATAATCCTCCAAAGTAAGGCCACCTGCCATAATTTCTTTCGCCATCTCCTTCCCTACATAACGCAAATGCCAAGGCTCATACGCATATCCAGTCGTATCTTCCTTGCCCTTTAAATAACGAATGACGAACCCAAAGTCTGCACAGTTGGCTGCCAGCCATATTCCTTCAGGTGTCTCACTAAATGACTCTTCCAAGCGTGTACTTGCATCATATCCGGACACATCCATAGCCAAGCCAGTCTGATGCTCGCTCTTTCCAGGTACGGCACTGTAGGCAGCAGCATGTTCAGCACCTTGTGTCCTTACATACGTTTCGTACAGCGATTTTTGGGTCTTATACGAGCGGTAGCCAGAAACCGCATACAGTTCAATACCTTCTGTCTTTGCTTTGGCAAACAGTTCTTCTAATGCTTGCGCGGCTTCTGCTCTCAGCAATCGCTTCTCCACTTTTTCATCAAAAGGAAACGGCACATTCGGCTCTACCAAATCCGGTGGAATATAATCTCCTGGCAATGCCCGCTGTTTATTTACGACAACCGAGAGATCTGTTGCGTTCGTAACGGTTGGCACTCCATCCACATCTTTTATCGTCTCTGTAAGAGATGCCCGTTGGAGACGTGCTGTCTCCTCTTTATTTGGTTCAACTGTCGTTGACTGCGTTCCCTCACCCGTGGACTGTCCATTCGACTCGCTGGATAACATTCCACTTAATGAGGGAGGTTCGCATCCACTGAGTAGTGCTACTGATAGTGCTGCGACGATCGCAAGGCTGCTGGTGCGATTTTTGTTCATGATCGATCCTCCTGGTTCCTTACAGACACATATGTTCTGCTCTACCTTACCATGGAGTACTACGAAAGAAAAGGTAGATAGGTCACGCTTTTTCGGAGGTATATTCCTCGTTAAGGTTTTTGACAAGCGTCGGCAACCATTCATCCAGCGACCAAAATGGGAAGCCCACAGCCTTAGCCTTACCGTTATCCATGTAAAAGGATGCTACAAATCCATAGGGAGACGCATCAGAAGCATCTGTCGTTGGCTCGATTCGGGCAGATTTTCCGACTGTTTGCGCAATCATCTCCATCAGGTCAGCAAGCGAAACAGTCCCATCCGAGCACGCATTCACTGGCCCTGTGATAGATGTTCTCGCCACCCATGCCAAAAATTGAGCTGCTTCCTGTGCATGTATGAAGCACATCCGGGCAGCGGGATTCGTGATACCAATCGGCCGCTCCTCTTGCACATGCTCCATATGAAACCATAGCCGACGTGTGTAATCGTCTTCCGCCAGTACGATTGGAAAACGAACGGCTACGACAGGGAACGCCTTTTCCTGAAAAAAGACCGCTTCCGCTTGACGCTTCCCCTCTTGATACGTTGTCTCGTCTCTCGTTTTTCGGTTGATTTCATACGTGTATGGATCAAATGCTTCTTCCTGTAGTGGTTCCTCTGCAAAATCGTAGACGGACAAGGTAGAGGTCAAAACGTACGTACCCACTTTCCCGCGAAAGACCTTACACGCATCCATTGCATTTTGGGAGGAATAACAGATGTTATCGTAAACCACGTCCCACTGCTCTTCTCCTGCAATCGCTAGTGAATGGACGTCATCGCGATCAATCGTCATTCTTTTGACAGAGGCAGGCAACTCCACTTGGGTCAGGCCCCTTGTTGCCACCGTAACGTCTGCTCCAGCTTCAACGAGAAGCTGGACCAATCGCTTTCCAAAAAATCGCGTTCCTCCGAGTACAAGTACTTTCTTCATTTTTTCTACATCCTTTCCTTGATCAGCCTACTTTTTGCTATTCAACTCGATGGAGCGCTCTCCTTCCTTCCACATGACCGTATAGCCCAGCTTCTCGCCAACTTTTTTGACTGGCAAGTAAGGAATTCCCTTCACCATGACTACATCAGACTGGAAGGACGTCACTTTTTGTCCCAACCCTAACAGCAACTTTTTGGCGTGAACATACGCTACTCCATCTATCATCACTTTTTGCTCTGCTGTATATGGGTAGACATTGCCATTTACTCGTAAATCAAAGGGGCCTTCTTTATCTTTTGGCGACTGGATTGGCTGAGCAGCCGTATACGCAATGGCATCGACCCCGAGTACAGTACCCTCGCGTGTGTTATCCGCTCCGCCGTACATTTTTCCCGTTTCAAAATCGTACACAATCGCTTGGACGTTGCCAATGTTCGTCGGTTCCTCAGCAAAGACGTGACCTTTTGCCACCAATTGCAGGATGACATCTTGGTCAATGCCCGCTTCCCACGTCACTTTCGGATAGCTGCTAGAAAAAATGCGTGGTGCACGGATCGCATCCTCAATTTCCATTCCATGATCGATCACATTGAGAATCGTCTGCGATACGGAGGCGATAATCGTGGAGCCACCAGGTGAGCCAATTGCTAAAAAAGGCTTCCCGTCTTTTAACACCATGGTTGGCGTCATGCTCGAACGTGGACGCTTGCCGGGCTCGACCTGATTGACACCGCCAGGAATCGCGTCAAAATCTGTAAGCTCATTATTGAGCATGAAGCCGTAACCAGGAACCATCACACCGCTGCCAAAAATATCTTCAATGGTGGTCGTATACGCAACGATATTCCCCCATTTATCCATCACAGAGAAGTGCGTGGTCTGCTTGACCGGAGATTGATCTCTCAGTGTCATGGACACCTCTGGCTTTTTCCCAGGATCGTACTTCCACGGGTCTCCTGCCACTACAGTGGCATTCGCTGTCTCTTCACGAATGAGCTGACGCCGTTCCTTGATGTATTCATCTGCAATCAGCCCCTTTTTCGGTACCGGATAAACGTCTTCGTCCGCCATGTAAGCCGCCCGATCTGCGTAGGCGAGATGGTTGGCTTCGATCAGATGATGCAAATAAGCTACCGACCCGATTCCGTCTTTTTGGTTATCGTAACCTTCCATCAGCTTCAAAATCTGAATGAGTGTCAAGCCGCCAGAGCTGGGTGGTGCCATCGAAATCACTTCATATCCGCGATACATGCCGTGGACCGGTTCACGCTCTTTTACTTGATACGCCTGCAAATCATCGAGTGTCATGGTGCCACCCGTTCTTTGTATCTCTTCAACGAGGGCCTTGCCAATTTCACCTTCATACAGGGCATCTGAGCCTTTGTCGCGGATGATCTTCAACGTTTTCGCCAATTGGGGCTGAAGCAGCATCTCACCTTCTTTGAGTGGAACACCATTTGGCGCAAACACCTGTGCAGCAGTACCGTGCTTTTTCAGCTTTTCCATGGAATTGGCAATAAATTGTGCGGACACCCAGTTGACGCGAACTCCTTTTTCCGCCAGTTCAATCGACGGTTCTATCACTTTTCCCAAGTCCCATGTCCCATACGATTCCAGCGCCTGCTCTACACCCAGCAATGTCCCTGGGACACCTACAGCCTGACCGCTCGTATGTCGCTCCTCAAATGGGATCGGCGTACCATCTGCCCGCAAAAACATAGTGGGAGTCACCTTAGCAGGCGCCACTTCCCGACTATCTATCACCGTCACTTTGTTCTGATCCTTCACATAAATCATCATGAATCCACCGCCGCCGATACCGGACATATACGGTTCTGCCACATTCAGAGCAAATTGGATCCCAGCCGCAGCGTCAATCGCATTACCGCCCTTTGCCAAGATATCTCTACCGACCTGAGCCGCTGCTGGATGTGAGACCGCGACAATTCCTTTTGTAGCTCCTTGCACACCTGCTGGCACACCTGGGACTTTTCCTACAGCAAAATGAGGAAACGAAAGCACGGAAACAATTGAGAGGGCAACCAACATCCCTTTTTTCATGCGATCCCTCCTATTCCATTTCATTACTTCTATCTTTTATTATAATTTTCAGCATTTTTTCAGGTCAACCCACATTCACAGTTGCTTAGGCAAACATTTCTCTACAGAAAAAAACACTCTTCTGCAGCAAGACTTGTCGTCTTCACAGAAGAGTGTTGCGATTTTTGTTTATGGCATGATGACCAAATTGCTCACCACGCGTCGTTCTTTGCCGCCAGATGGCTTGTTCAACAGCTTGCCATTGTAATAAAACGCACTGGAGCCGCCGCCGTCGAGGTTATACGCATCCACGACATGCCACTCTTGCAGCTTTCTTTGTGCTTCCTCCAGCGTAACACCATTACTCCAGCCATCTCGTCTTCCATCAATGACAATCAGCAGCAAATCGCCGTTGTCGAAATGGCCGATCAGTGTTCGCGGTTGACGCGCATTCGCCCATTCATGAGGGATAGGCAATCGCTTTCCGTCCTGCAAGAGACGCGGCAAAAAGCTCGCTCCCTGCAATATCCCTTGTTGCGTAATTTGCGCCTGCGTCTTGATGTTTGTTCCGACCAGATGACCTTTGTTGTTAAAGCCGACAAAGCTCAGCTTCGCATTATTGGAAAAGGTTCGAATCTTGCCGTCAACAACAGTAATACCTAACGGAGTCAGATTGCCCTGCTTGTCCGCCATAAAGCCACCTGCATTGATCGCAAGAATGGCTCCTGTTCGTTTACCTGCTTGACTCGTCGTTTCTCCCTTACTTTTCACGGAGTTACTGGCCAACACCATTTTCAACGCGTTCGGATCATTGAGGCGAACTTTGGCCATATAACCGCGGTATCCGCCTTCTTGCAGGGAATAGACTTTCACTGTCGAGTTTTTCCCGAAGTGTTGACCGATAGGCTTGCCAAGCATGTTGGACAAAATCGTGTCCAATACATCCGCAGATTTTTGCGTCTGGGATTTGCTCGCTTCAAGTGCGCTGCTGATGTTCTTGTTTTGTTGCTCGTATTCTTTCTGTTCCTTTTTCGAGCGATCCTGGATGTCTTCGATGACGACTTCTACATTTCGAAGCTGCACCTTGGTGTCGTTGAGCCGTTCCCCCAGCTCATCTGCTTGGCTCTTCGCTGCGGCAGAAGGAAGCTTCAGGCCTTCTGTCTGGAGCTTGTCCACTGGATTGTCCAGCGCAAAAGCGACCAAAAAACCAAGAGCAGGCGCCAACAGAAAGAGAAAGAAACGGTTTATCTTACCAAGCACGGGCAGCATCCTCCAATTTTTTCAGAGATGCTTTCAAATCAACCAGCTGTTTGTTGAGCTGGTCAACCCGATCCTGCAGAGCTTCTTTGGTTTTGTTCGTGCCACCAATGGTTTCACCCGTCAATGCCAAATCTTCTTCCAGATTTCCCAGACCCTTCTGGACATTTTGCATTTCTTCCTGCACCAGAGTCATTTGATCTCCCAATGCCTTCATCTGCTTTTGATTATCTTCTTGAATTTGATCAATTCGTTGGTTCACAAATTGCTGTTGCTTGTCCAACGTATAAACAGCAAAGGCATATCCAGCGTAGGCGAGTCCTACCCAGACCAGAACGGCCAAAACGATCGGTAGTAAAGGACGCTTACCTTCTGTCTGGGAGGGATTCAATGCCTGAAAAAGGCTGCCTCTTCTGCGTCTTCCTTTCTGCTTCCCGTTTGCCGGGAGTGGCAGTGTTGGTGACGAAGTCGATGACGCTCCCATGTATTTGTCGTCCATCGGCTCCCTCCTCCTTTCTGTGACATAGAGTGAGGTTTCATTATAACATAGAAAGTTTTTGAAGCAGCATTTTGCTGAATAATGGAAAAACAAGTAAAAAAAAGAAAATACCGCCATTTATTTGGCGGTATCTCGCTTTATTTTCGGAGTTGAAATTCGCTTTGCAGCTGATTGTGCAGTCTTTGCAAAAACAGGATTGGGTCTTCCTTGTTGGTCTGTTCTTCAACAAGCTCTAATTTTTTGCGCATGATGCTGGCAATTTGATTCCCGAGTTCATATTTTTTCGCTTGAGATAAAGAAGATGATCTGCTGATGAAGGAGGACAGCAACTGCCAGTCCTCTCGGGTAATCGCCTGTTTTTGGCGCTCTTCAAGCACGAGTAGCGCATGATTCAAATCAAAGCCGTTTGGCTGTTTGTCTTTCTTTTCTGAAAAAGAGGCGATCGCTGTCCTGACTCTACCACGACAATTGTGCCCGCTACCAAATCGCCAATTCGCTTATCACGGGGGTGGAAAAAGCATACGAGCGCCCCGAGAAAATAACCAGTTGGCATTGCGTCAATGATTCGAAACAGATTCCGGATCGTCGAGGAAACAAACGTCGCAGGCTGTCCATTATCACGGATGACCCGGATTCCGACCAGCCTTTTGCCAACGGTCTGTCCGCCCCAGAATGCTTCCTGTAACCAAAAGTAACCAAAATTCGCTACGAAGATAACCAGGAGGACGATGGCCAACGTGTAGTTGCCAGAATCCAGGAAAAAATCATCTTCATTTCCAAATAAAACTATACCAAACAAAATAAATACAGTAAGATTAACCAGGAGCAAGATTCCTGTATCAATCAGCATCGCAGTGGCTCGACTGCCTAGACCTGCCGTCTGAAATCGTAGCATAACATGCTCGGGTGTCACGACAGAAGCTTCTCGATTTGACCCACTGACGTATGTCGGTTCATTCATGATGGTTTTCTTCCCCCCCTCGAAACTTTGAGGTTTTTTCGAGTTTTTGAAACACGCGTTAATGTAAGGAGGCATTATACATGGATATTACCTCGTTTTGGCACAAGCATAAAGCCTCTTGGGCCGAACTGGAACAATTAGTGGAGCGTTTTACCCGACAACCTCGGCACATCAGTGCTACCGATATTGATCGCCTGACACAACTATATAAGAAAACATCTGCTCATTTGGCCTATGTGCGCTCCTACCATCCTGCAGACGAGATCACACTCTATTTAAATCAACTCGTTTTACGTGCACATAATTTAGCTTACAAGCAGCGAATAGGCAGCTGGCAGCAGCTCAAGCATTTCTTCGGCAGCTACCTGATGGGTCTCGTACATAAGCGAATGAGCTTTATTGGTGTGGCAGCGCTTCTCTTCATCATTGGTGGTATTTCTGGCTTTGCCGCCGTTATGGTCGATCCACTCAACCTGTATTATGTATTGCCACAAGGGATGGCTGAGCAGATCGATCCATCCAGGCTGGGAGAAGGGCACGAATCCCTCGACAGTCCGGTCATCTCCACGATGATCATGACCAACAACATCAAAGTTGCGATGCTGGCCTTTGTCAGTGGAATTACATTCGGAATCGTCCCCATCTACCTACTCTTGTTCAATGGCCTTCTGGTTGGAGCTTTGGCAGCCGTCTACTATCAAGCAGATAGCAGCTATGCGTTTTGGGCCTACATTTTGCCACACGGCGTGATCGAGCTGACTGCCATCTTCATTGCTGGTGGAGCAGGTCTTCACATGGGGTACCGCCTACTTGTGCCCGGCCGCTACGCTCGAAAACATCAATTTTTGGAGGCGGCAAAAGAATCTGCGCATCTACTCTTGGCGACTATCCCACTCTTGTTCATCGCGGGAATCATCGAGGGCTATATTACTCCATCGAGTCTCTCTCTCGAAGCCAAGTACATCGTAGCTGTCGGCACATTGCTTTTGCTAATTGCCTGGTACCTCCTCGGATACAAACCCGATTCTCACAAAGCTTCTCTTGATTTGATGTCCAAATAAGTATTGATAACCGTCAGCGTCAATTGATCGGCCGGAACGTCCAGTACCTGGATACCCGCGCCGATCATTTTTTGTTGAAACGCCCTGCGATCGAGCTGGAACCGCTGAGCTACCGCCTTCGTAAACGCCAAGCTGCTGTTGCTCGTGTCTATATGACTCCATTCATGCAGAAGCGGATCTGCCAAAGACAGCAGCAAGATCAAATGCGAACGGCGCATCCGCCACAAATAATTGCTCAACTGATCTTCGACGAGGTAGTTTTCCATATCTGAAAAAAGAACCACCAAGCTCCTTCTCTTCTGCTGGCGATTCAAAAATTCAAGCGCCTTCGCCGGATCGGCCTCTACAAAATCACTCGTCAGGTTGTAGGTTGCCTCCAAAAGGGTGTGCAAGTGGCGCAGCCCTCTGCCTGGAGGTATGTACGTCTTGATCTCATGCGAGTAAGCTAGTAAAGCTACCTGATCTCCTTGACGCAATGCCACTGCCGCTAACGTGAGGGCAGACTCCAGCGATCGATCCAGTCTCGTCTGGTTATCCAGCTCGACGCCCATCAACCTGCCGCAATCGATCAAAATGGTTATCACCTTGCCATGCTCTGGTCGATATTGATTCGTCATCAGACGTCGTGAGCGTGCTGAAGCAGACCAGTTAATCATTCGAGGATCATCGTCAGGCACGTAATCGCGGATCGCATGGAATTCCGTACCCGCTTTCGCCCTGCGCATGATTTTTTTCCCGTCGACGATCAAGCTCTCCTGCAATGAAGCCAAATAGCCACGAACGGCTGAAAGGTCAGGGTATACCTTGATCGTTTGTTCACACGCAAAGCGGCTTTGGCGATACCACAAGCCGAACTTGCCATGCCACCGCATGTAAAGCCAGCGGAACACGTACTCTCCGCGTTCTTTTCCTCTTGTTTCAAAACTTATGTTGGTGTAGGGTTGCTCCATCACACCTGTGATCGGTCCAGCTTCTTCAAATGGCAGCGGTAGATCATCTACGATAGAGTACGCAACGGATTGCCCGCTTCTGTTCGCCAACTCAAGCTCGATCGAAAACGATTGTCCGATATCCGTCTGCTCAGGCAAGATTCGCTGGATCGACAAGTCTCGGCGTTTAGGGATGGTAACCCAATCCAAGGCACTAGCTATCAGGAGTAAACCGTTGTACAAAAAGAATGTCGAATAGCCAATCCCCAGTAGAAATCCGACGATCGCGATGGGTGTGCCTAGCAAAACTGCCACAAGCAGTCGCTTGGATGGCAAGACAAAACGGTCTGCCAAAAAATCAGCGAGGAACTGGAATAGCCGCCAGCGTCTCTTCGATGATGTGGTCACCGGTACCCCCCTCCAATTCTACCTGCGGTGACAGAATGAGTCGGTGCCGCAATGCAGGGCGGGCCACCATCTTCACGTCATCAGGCGTCACAAACTTGCGATTGTCCAAAAGTGCCCAGGCTTTACTCGCCATCAACACGGCGATTCCGGCACGAGAGCTGGCACCTAAGAGCAATCGTTTCGTTTCGCGAGTATTGCGAATCAGTGTCGTTATGTACTCCAGAATCGAATCATCCACAACCACTTCTTCTAATTGGCGTCGCTTCTCCAAAATCGCCTCCCATGTAAAGAGCGGCTCTTGATTACGCTCGTGGCTGCGCTTGTTGGGAATATGTTTGGCGAGGATTTGCTTTTCATTTTCATGGGAAGGATACGACATTGTCAGCTTGAACAAAAAGCGATCAAGTTGAGCCTCCGGCAACACATACGTTCCCTCGTACTCCACAGGGTTTTGCGTAGCGACGACGAAAAACGGATCTGGCAAAGGATAGGTGACACCATGAATCGTCACTTGCCCTTCCTCCATTGCTTCTAAAAGGGCCGCCTGGGTTTTCGGAGGAGTCCGGTTGATCTCGTCCGCCAGCAATAAGTTAGCGAAAACAGGACCTCTGATTGTCTCAAACTGGTTCTGCTGCATATTGAACACCACATGACCAATGATGTCTGATGGCATCATGTCAGGCGTAAACTGGACGCGCTTGCTCACGCCCCCCATCAGCTCTGATAAGGTCCTAACCATTTTCGTCTTTCCGATACCGGGTACACCTTCTAGCAAAACGTGTCCGCCGGCAACCAAAGCTGTTAGCAGTAGCCGAACATTTTGCCGCTGACCAACCAGCTCTTTTTCCATTTGTTGCAACAATTGCTCCACGGTAGTTGTCACTCCTTCTCCAGACGCTTCGTAATCTCATCCAACAAGAGACTGTCTGCAAGCAAGCTCTTCGGCGAGTATCGCCCTTCGTTTTTTGCCTGTTCCAATCGTTCCAGCAGATGAGCAAATTTCTCTACCTCTTGATTTGTCCATCTTGTTTTGGCATATCGCATGATTTCCAAACGATCAGCCCGTTGGTGCACTCCCCACCGATCGTACAACAGCTGTCGCATGTACGCTTCTCGATGGCGCAACGCATCCTGTGCCAGCCCTCTTCGCTCATACCAGCTAGACACGGCGAGCAACGTCTCATCACCACGTCGCACCGTCCATTCCCTAAGCGTATAGACTGGTCCGAAACGTTTTCCTCTCCACCACACATATAGCAAAAGCAGGATACCAAGTTGAATGCAGGCAACTATGAGCCAGCCCGGGTAGATCGCCAAAAAACCTGGTTTTTCCTGCAAGCCGTGATGGTATTCGTCTACCCAAAGGACAGACCAATCTCCTTGTACATACGGCCAGATCGCTTCAAAGTGGGACAGTCGATCAATTTTTTGATTGGTTAGCCATTCAGGTACGAGAAAAAACGTGACACTGCCATCTCCCACTTCTGTTCTTCCTCCGAGTATCCCCTGATCGTCGTAGAGAAGTGGCTCCATGTCCTCATCTTCTAAAAATCTAAATGAGGTCTCTGCTTTGCCTATGAACCTGCCCTGGACGAGCGGTCCCTGAATGTTTCGCTCCTGATTTTCCTTATCCCGGATGTACTCCGTATAAAAGGGAAGGTCTTCCCACGCTGGACTCGACTGAAAGAGAATCAGGTCATTGCCTTCACTGACCCAATCCAGAGTGTCTATCTGTTCCTCTGGCATCAGTCTTTCCGGCTCTACTACGAGCATGGCCTGCCCAGTTGCTGTTGGTAAAAAACGCATAGGCTGCCGCCATTCCTTTACCTGCTTGCCTTTTTCCTCCAGTAGTACGAGCACAGCCTTGATTCCGCTCGGCTGTGCAGACGAAGCCAAGTACGGAGGGAGAGGCTCAGCTGTAGGCTTGACAATCAACCAGCCCACGATGACGAGCAACAAGGTAGCCACAACTATTCCGACACGATAGGTGCGCAAACTATCCATGCTGTCCCTCCTCGCGCCAGATGCCTTCCAGTTCGTTTACACGCTGCCAGAACGACCCTTCATCAACCAGTGCTTGCCCGTACCAAACAGCGTCGAATTCTCGTGCGAAGCTGCCGAACACATCACGTAAGCTCGGTTGATTTGCCTCAATTTCTTCTGCGTATTCCCAATTCGTTTTCCATTTCTCCACACGAACCCATGACTTCATTTGCAAATAAACCAACAACGCCAAAAACAACGAGCGTTCTCCTTCCCGCCATTCTCCTCGCGCTGCTTTTTCTTTCGCATCACGCAAATAGTCTGCATGAGAACGTATTTTTTCACCGTCCATAAACAGCGGTCGATGCTTCTTCTGTTCCCAAATCATTCTGCGGAATAACCAGTAAATGATGCCGACCAGTCCCAGCACTGCCATAATGAGCACGAGTGTAGATACGGTATTAGCCGCACCAGTTGGAATATGGGTCCACTGAAAAAGATCAGCGATCAACTCGATCAGAAACTCCACCGCTCTTTGAATCCAGTTCTCGCCACTGCCTTGGGGCAAATTGAACTCGTCTCTGGCTAGAATCTCTTGTAAATGCTCCTTGTCATCTACCCAAGGACTCGTGCTAATCATGAGTAACTCCCGGCTCTTGTGCAGGGGTAGGAGTTGCTGGTTCTACTGGTGCAGATGTGGCAAGCTGACGGCTTACTAGCTCTTGTAAATCTGTCCCTTCTTTTCTCACGCGGAGATCAAAGTAAGCCAACGCGTAAACAATGGCCATCCAAGGGGTCAAGAGGCAGGTAAGTGCAACCAGAATCATTTGCGCGAGGATAGATGTACCTAAGACGCTAGTGAGTACTAATTGCATGCCGCTAGAGAACATCGAGTAGATCACACTGAGAACAACAAAAAGACCAAATAAACGCCAAAAGTTTCCTTTTGTCATATTCCAGCTCTGACCGATTCCGACACCATCGCGTTCGAACAGAACGAGCGGCATATAGAAACCCCAACGAATTAAGAAAAAGCCTGGTACGAGCATCATCCCAGCAATTAAGAATAAATAGCCAAATAAAACTAAAACGATCATAAGAACAATGCTGCCTTCATCTGACGGATCAAATATGGTTTCTAATGTCATTCCACCGGCGAAGGCGATCATGACGAAAATCAATCCATATACGATGACAAATGCTGTCGACACTGCAAACGCGATTACTCCATATAGGAAAGTACTGCCCGCGAGCGGCCAAAATCGACGAAGTGCCCCCTTCAAGGCATCTTTTAAGCTCAAGGTCTCTCCCTCGAGAGCAGCCTTCGTCAGCAAAATCGAACCGGAAATCATTTGCGGATAGGCGATGATCAAAAGGATTGGTGCGACAAGGAATATGAATATGAGCAGCATCGGAAGGCTTTGTGTCATAAATTCTTCTTGTCCGGCAAATCTTGCGCCTAACGATTCTGCAAAGTCCATACCTTCTGTATCTTGTGCGAGCAAAGGCACTCTGGTCAGATCAACCAAAAGCAGTTGCTGCAGGAGTAACAATGGACCGAACCAAATTAAAGCCAACAAAAAGAATGCTCCAAAATGCTGGCGATACACAGAAAAGCTCTTGTCCAACAGCTTCCCCACTCCCATGGGGGCAATCGGCGTACGATTCATGAGAAACCTCCATCTTTCTTTTTGAGATTACCTGATAAGTATACACGATTTTCCTATTTTTAAAAAATCATCTAATTTTGCTAATGTTTTCCTGCCTGATTTTGTCAAATCAGGTGTTAGTCCAATGCCGTTGCCATCCTGCTGAATATGATATTGCATGCATAGTAAGGAGAGTGTTGCCTTTGAAAGCATTGAGAAAGAAGAAGCTAAAAGCAAAGCAAGCCCGCTTATGCCGCTGCAAGAAGCGATCTACCAAACGCAAATCCAAAAGTCTGCTCAGGCAACTACGCCGTTTTGTCCGTATCCACGTTCGCGCACCTCAAGTGAATGTGACCACCCCCATTCCACAAGTAGAAGCACCTGTTGTACATGTAGAAGCACCTGTTGTACATGTAGAAGCGCCTGTTGTACAAGTAGAACGGCCTGTTGTACAAGTAGATGCACCTTATGTACAAGTAGAAGCTCCGAAGCCAATCGTCATCCCTGCACCATTAGTGAAGGTAGATGTCGAAACGGAAGAATCAGCGGATCAAGCATGTATAGAAGGGCTTCGTCAAGAACTCAGCAATTGCATGAGAAGGGATCAACTTGTGGAGGTCTTACTGACGACGGATTGGGGACCTGAGAGTCGTTCTTACCGAGTCGGAAAGCTTCTTAGAGTAGACGAAGGAATCATTGAATTACAGACCTTAATCTCCTCACGTACAAACGGAGCCTCTATTCTTATTCCTATCACCCACATCGTCGCAATTATTCCAAATGCAGAACCGAATTGAACAAGCTGATATTTTGCAAAGCTTCAGGATTATCTGGTGATGCGGGGAGTCTGTGCGTAGTAGATTCCCCGCATCTTCTTCCCTCCATTTTGTACAAACTCATGTGGGACAAGCCCTTTTGTTCAGACTAGCCTGTCCACTCTAGCAGGGCATTGCACGACTCTTTCGTCCCGAAGGTATGAATAAACGCCCACTTCTCCGCTCTTTCTCAGAGAAGTGGGCTGATAGCATTCACTTTTTGGTTTTACCTACCCCTGTTGTTCCATACGTCTAACACATCTCTTGCGACTCGATCCCATGTAAATCTTTGTTCAGCAAGCTGGCGTCCGCTTCTCCCCATTTGACGTTGGAGATCGCGGCTGGACAATAGTTGTTTCAGCTGTACAGCAAACGCTTGAGGGTCCTCGGGCTGCTCGACCAACAGTCCATTGCCTCCAATGATCACCTCAGCATTTCCACCCCGCTTTGTCGTGACAAATGGAAGACCAGCAGCCATCGCTTCATAATGAACACGTGCCAGTGGTTCCTCCCATTGCGAAGGACAGACAAAAACGTCTCCCGCCCAGAACCAGTGGTGAATCTGATCTGCCGGAACAAATCCCGTTGTAATAACCGGAACAGGCGAACGATTCGCTAGTGAGCGTACATATGCTGCATAGTCACTGATTTTATTTTCTCCGTACCAGGACCCTCCAACCAAGACGAGAGCGATATTGGAATGGTAGGAGCGGAGTTCATTCATCGCGCGAACTAGAATGTCGGCCCCTTTTTTCGGCGTCAATCGTCCAACAAACAAGATCACTTGTTTGTTGCCAAGATTGTGCGTCGCCCGTAGTTCCTGACGAATCTTTTGCGCCATATTGGATCCTTCCACCGGAACGAATGTTTCCAAGTTCACACCTGAATAAATCGTGCGGAGTTTATTTGCTGCTTCTGGATACAGCGAGGCAATGACTCGGCCGACATAATCACTGATGGTGATGATGCGTTCTGTTTCAGCAACAGCTCTAGCAGCGTCTACCTGCCCTATTTTTACCGGATCAAACATATCATTGTGCATACTTAGAATAATACGTGCGTTCGGGCATACTTCACGAATGATAGGAACCATCCGCGGTCGGTTAAAAACATGGATGACATCATAGTTGTTCGCACTCAGGAAAGCGGCTACTTCGCGTGCATAGATCTCGAAAACACCTTGACCATTTACTCGCACATAACGCGCATTGCGAACTTTTTCATCCATCGGTAGCGTGGGATCCGACGTTCCCAGGATAGTCAACTCGTGATGCCTCCCTAGAATATCTGCAATCCCTGCAATATAAGTCTGAATCGCTCCCCCTCGTATAGGAGGGACTGGCAATTTCTCTGTACAGACCATGATAACTTTCATCCGTATTCTCCTTTCCCGTTCCGACTTCTTACATTAGTTGCCTCTCGTCTTCTTTGATTTATGTCGCTGTTTCTTCATCTGATTATTGATGAATTTACGGCTTGGTTTCGCCGTCTTGGCAACCTTCTTGCTCTTGTTGGAAGTGACGGTCCGGGACTGCTGTTTAGATGTCCACACAGTTCTTTTTTTGTTTTTCCCTGCTTGACTTGTGGGTTTTGATTTGCCTTTTACATCGATAGAGACCTTTACTCTCCTTTGAGGCTTGCTTGACTTTTTGCTGCTGCTTTTTGAAACAACAGAGCTCATTCCCCGCTTTTTGTTTCGACGAACGAGTTTTCTTACTTCGCTTGTATCGTGTGGGGCTGATGGCGTAAAAGGAACATTTCCCGAAAATGAGATTGCAGTTTTTCGGGGAGTGCTGCTTTGTCCTACCTCTCCCCCTTCCTGCTGGCCTTCTTCCGGTAAAACTGGCGTTTGTTCGGAAGTCGGAAGCGAACTGGCTACCTGATCCCTTGCAGGCTCCTTGACTTTGGACGCTTTGTCTTTGGATCCCTTGACCTTAGACTCTTTATCCTTAGACACCTTGACCTTGGACTCTTTGTCTTTCGGCTCCTCTACCAAAGTCTCTGTCGTTGGAATGGATACCGCAACAGGTATGAATTCCTTGATACCTGATGCTACCCTTTGCGGTTCAACTACTTCCGTTATTTGGTCATAGTTGCCCGGTTCGTAGTTGCTAATGTCTTTTGCGAGTTCTGCCAATGCCGCATCTTTCGTTGTATCCCCCGTCAAAACTCGCTGCAGAATGCCTTCCGCTTCCGTCGACAGAAAGATTTCGGGATCATAAAACATCTCTTTGAGGTGCTTATAAAATTCGTTTGGCACTGCCATGTCATTTAAGAGCACTTCAAACGATTCGCGATCCAGTGGATTCGCCTTATGATAGGCTTCGATCATGCCGCGCATCCAGGTAACATCCCAGACGCCCATATCATCCATCGTACTGGTAATGAGCTTGCGCAAATCCCGAAATGGCAAATCGTACGACACGCCATCCAGGTCGATGACCCAAAGCCCCCCCGGACCATTTTGACCATTTGACCAGCCGTAATCTTGGTGCACCAATCCCCAATGCGCCTCTCCCATTTTGATCATTTTCGGATAGGCAGATGTTTTTAGTTTCTCTAAGGCTGCCCATGCTTGCTGTTCATAGTGATCAACGACGGCCAAAATGGAGTTACTTGTTGGGATTTCACTGTAGGCTTTAGCTACTTCCCGCATCCACCCGATTTTTTTGGCAATCTTTTGATAATGATTGGGCCAACGATATAAACGGGAAGAGTTTTTGGCTCCTGCGGGCGGAATATAGCCTTTCGAATGACGATGGAATTCACCAAGACCATAACAAAGCTCTTGCGCGCCTACCAAATCTACTTTTGTTGCCGGTTGCAAAGCAATCCAATCGGTAACAATCCAGAGCTTCCCGCCTTTTTCTACAAAAAGACTGCCATTTCGGGCAGGAATCAGTGCTGGTACTCTTGCCCCCTGTTTGACGACGTATTCTTGGAAAGCCACACTATAGAGACTGCGTTCAGGCGTACGGTGCAGTACCTTTAGGCTACGCGGACCTTTATCTGTTTCGATGCGCCAAATAGCCCCGCCTTTATCTGGCTTGGAAGTAATGAGCGTACGACTCTTCACCGACATGTCATACTCTTTGATCACTTCATCTGCGATCGCATCTACTTCCGGTGGCACTGTCAAATCCCAGTTAGCCGGCGTTTCCACATTCCCTTCTCGGGTATCCCATGGCTTAATCACATATTGTTCCATTCCATTCCCCCCACACTACTGTGGTGATGCCTTCGTCCTTCTCCATAAGCTATTCGCTATGTTCTTATCTCGAACCGGACAAATATCATTGGGAGTCTGCCAATTCGTTATTCGCACAGGGATAAAGTCTCGCAAAAAAACAACTTGACCCTTCGCATGGTAGCGATAGTCAAGCTGTTCATGTTAAATCATTAGCAATTCGCGTATTTCTTGCTCGGTTAAAGAAGAGATAGCCGCTTGCCCCGGTATAATGATTTCCTCGATCAAGTTTTTCTTTTTTTGTTGCAGCTCGTACATCCTCTCTTCGACCGTTCCCTCTGCAACAAGCCTGATCACTTGAACGACTTTCTTTTGCCCGATACGATGGGCGCGATCGGCTGCCTGTTGTTCTACGGCGGGATTCCACCACAGATCATACAAGATTACGGTGTCCGCACCCGTCACATTCAATCCGGTTCCCCCAGCTTTCAATGACATGAGAAACAAATCCCGCTCTCCCTCGTTAAATCGGTTGCACAAATCTAGTCTCTCTGCTACTGGTGTCTGCCCATCCAGATAAAAAAACGGGACACCATGATACCCCAGCTCGCGTCCGATTATCCCTAGCATCTCCGTAAATTGAGAAAAGAGCAAAACGCGCTTCCCAGCGTTTTTGCATTCACCAATGATCTCGAATAGCTGTTCGAGCTTTGCTGACCCTCCGTCATACTCTTTGACGAACAACGCGGGATGACAACATATCTGACGGAGTCTCGTCAAGCCTGCGAGGATTTTGATCCGATTTTTTTGAAAGCCTTTATTGTACAGATGCTTCACCGTTTCCTGTTGGAGCTGCGCCAAATAAGCGACATACAGCTTTTTCTGTTCTGGCAACAGCCTTGCGCTTTGCAGTGTTTCAATTTTGGCCGGTAATTCCTTCAGTACCTCAGTCTTGAGCCTGCGTAATAAAAATGGACGCGTCCGCTTCGCAATCGTATCTCGCGGCAAGTCGAGGAATTCCTTTCGCGCCGGAAAAAGCTCAGGGAAAACAGCATCGTAGATGGACCACAGCTCCTCTATCCTGTTTTCCACAGGCGTTCCCGTAAGAGCAAAGCGCTGCTTAGCTTTTATTCGTTTTACTGTCTGAGCTGTTTGGGTCACATAGTTTTTGAAGGTTTGCGCTTCATCCAAGATCAAGGTGTGGAAGGAATGCTCCTCGAACTGGGCATGATCACGACGCAAGAGCGGATAAGAAGTAATGAGCACATCCATTTCTGACATCTCGTTTACGATTTGATACCGCTCTTCCTTCGTTCCATCCACAATAACGCTACGGATATTTGGCGCGAACTTTTTGATTTCATTGTGCCAATTGTATAAAAGAGAGGCAGGAGCCACGATAATCGCCGGGAGCTTTTGTTCTCGGATTTCGGGCAGTACAGAGAGAAGAAAGGTAATACTTTGCAAGGTCTTCCCTAGGCCCATATCGTCTGCTAGAATCCCCCCAAAGCCGTAGTGTGCCAGTGTTTTCATCCATTGATAGCCAAACTTCTGATAATCTCGAAGTGTCGCCTGCAAAGATTCGGGTACTGGAAAGTCCAGATTATCAGGGTTACGCATATTCTCCAAAAACTGGCGCAACGATTTGCCTAGCTGAACAGACTGTCCCTGGATCGGTATATCGAGCAAGCGCAGCCCGCGAAATGCAGGCAGTTGAAAACCACTCCCCATTTGCTCAGCATATTGCATGCCCATCTCATCCAGGAAACGATTGATTTGCTCAAATTCCTTTGTCTCAAGCGGTAGAAGCGCTCCATTCGACAGCCGATGATATCTGCGCTTTTCATCTACCGATTGGATAACACTTCGGATTTCGGACTCAGGTATCCCATCCATATCAAAGCGAAAATCCAGCCAATTTGTTCGCTCATCGACATCCACTTTTACTTTTGGTGGTAGGTGGAGAGGTTGAATCCTGATTTTTACGGAAGTTGTCGCGTATACCTTTAACAGCTTTTCCAGCTTAGGGACGACGTGGTAAAGGAAGTCGTACTCAGCTTCCTCGTCATCTAGAAAATACCCTCCTTCCGTACGGGTAAAGGCACTTTCCTCCATTAGCTCTAAAATCTGCCGCTCCTTCTCCCCGTCACGCATCAAAATCAGCTCACTGCCACGTTGCCCTTCTCCTTCATACCCTTCCAGCGGATTGATGACAATATCGCCATATTGAAACTCAAGTCCCCCCAGCAGCCGGTCTCTTACCCTGTCCAAATACAGCTTAGCTTTTAACTGGAATTGCACGACTCGATCCGAGACGGCCTTTGCAATTTGCACGTTCCCCAGCTTCATCAAGGCCGGGACAACCTGCACCATGAATAGCTCGATTTTTTCCGCGGGAATGTGAATCCGCTCACTGCTATGAGATTCTAACAAGTGCTTTAGCTCTGCCAAACTGTGGCATTGTTCCTTTGGCAGTCTGTGCCATATGCCATCTACGAGCAACAATCCGTAAGCTTCCAAGACCGTGATTTGCTTGAATCCTTGGACTTCCAACTGATATTGCTCGGTTTTGGTCTGGTCGAATTCAAAGTGAAGTGGCGGCGGCTCATCTATACATGCAAACGTTGGATACATTTGGTCATGATGCTGAATGTGAACAGACGGTGCGGTAAGTAGCAAAGCAAATAATCGCTCCCAGGTAAATGGTGGAACAAGAAGAACCCGTTCCCCACCCACATGCTTCTGTTCCTGATAATGGTAGCTTGCTGTCTCTCGATATATTTTTTCTGTGCGATAAATTTGCAGGAGTTCACGGAGGATGGCTTCATGCTCTGGAAAAAAGCGATGCAAATTCGGATCATAGGTAAATTGGCTAGAGAAACGATACACTTGCTGCTTATCCACCCGATCTAAAAACGCGCGAATGTCCTTTACGATGTACAACCTCTTTGGCCCTAGCTTCAGCTCTATTCCGATCATGCTCTTGCGAAAGCTGTACGGTACGATTTTACAGATGATTTCCAAGGCAAGCGTTGATCGCGAATCCAGCAACACGCGATTATGGCTTGTCCGAATCGGCCGGTCCACGAACAAACCGAACAGTCCCTCTGTTAGTTGGGAATCAGGCTGGGTTGTCATGCCTGCTTGTCTGGCTGTAAAGGAAGTGGAGTAGCTGCCAGAAAGCTCGTCTACTTGCAGATCGCGCATGGTTAACAACGAGGCTGCGATATGTTGGCAGTAATGATCGTACGACGCTAAAGTAGGACAACTACACACTGCTGCCATACCTGACTCGTCCAGTTCAATGGTGACCTGATAATTATTTTTTCCTGCGTTCACTGTCGTTTTGATCCAAGCAGGCTCCTGTTGAAAATGCTCCACAAGCACGTTCCCAGAACGGTAAAACGTCTTTCCTCTTTCATAAGAAAGGCGACCGCACCATTCTTTTATCGTTTGATGACTCACTTGAAAGCTCATTTTCTGTTCCATCCTCATCATGAAATATGTTTAATATTACAGAATGCAACAGAAAAAAGATACGCATGTACGCGTATCTTTTTTCAACAAATATAAACGATTAGTCGTCTTCGTCTTCCTCTTCAGATTCCTCGTCATCGGATTCTTCGTCATCAGATTCCTCGTCATCGGATTCTTCCTCATCGGATTCTTCGTCATCAGATTCTTCGTCGTCATCTTCATCTTCATCTTCTTCATCATTATTGCCGAAATACAATTTTTTCGTGGTACCATCTTCGTATTCGATTTTTACTTCTAATTCTTCTGCACCTTCACCGATGGCTTCACGTAATTGCTCCAACCATTCTTCCATGTTAAACACACCTCCTGGCTATAGATGATTATCTGGTAGCATTCGCCAACAGTTTTCTGTCGACTTTGATACTATATGACGAGTTCCTTTTTCTTGTATGGACAGTTGTCTCCTTACCCTGAGAAGATTTTTACACAACTTGGAATACCGCTTCACTTGCCCTTCTACGTAGTTGCTGTTGCAAATGTCCATTTACATATTTGGAAGTAGACTGGACAAACTTTTGATGGAATCGACTTAAATACATCATGACTTCGCTACAGAAGGGAGAACTCATTATTGAAAAGACGATTGATCAAAAGCTTGTTGATCGGAATTAGCTTGTTGCTTACAAGTGCCTTGCCAGTTGACTCGATTATGGCCTCACCAGATCACCCGTACCATTTTGGATTTAAAAAGAGCAAGAATGGTCAATTACCCTCTATCAACGAGGAAGGCTTTAAAGGCATTGTGGATCGTCACGGTGCGGTTTTTTTAGGGGATACTACGAAAAAAGAGGTTTACTTGACGTTTGATAACGGTTATGAAAATGGATTTACGCCTAAGATTTTAGATACACTTGTCGCGAAAAAAGTCCCTGCCATTTTCTTTGTGACAGGGCACTTTGTGAAGGAACAGCCCGAATTGATAAAGCGAATGGCGCAAGAGGGACATCTGATCGGCAACCATTCCTGGAGCCATCCCGATATGACAACCGTATCGAATCAGAAAATCAAAGACGAACTGACGAAAGTAAACGATGCAGTCAAGCAAGTGACCGGACAAGCTAACATGCGTTACCTGCGACCTCCAAGAGGAATTTTCAGCGATCGCACACTTGCTGTAACCAAAGATTTAGGCTATATCAATGTCTTTTGGTCGGTCGCCTATAAGGATTGGGATACCAAAGTTCAGCGTGGGGCAAAATATGCCTATGATAGCGTGATGGCCCAATTGCATCCCGGCGCTGTTATTCTGCTCCATTCTGTCTCCAAAGACAATGCAGAGGCACTCGGGATGGTGATCGATGAAGCACGCAAGCAAGGCTATGAATTCAAGAGCTTGGATCAACTTCCGAAAAAGTAGTGCAAGCCCTTCCTTTTGCAAGCAAAAACTCCCGCTGCTTCGCATGTGCAAAGCGCGGGAGTTTTTTGGTTTAATCGCGATCCAGCAAGGATGCTCCAGCAATACCTGGATGAGTCATTTCAAATGGATCGAGAATCAGATCCAGTTCCTCTTCTGTCAGGACATTGTGTTGCAAGCATAGCTCACGTACAGACTTTCCTGTCAAAATAGCTTCGCGGGCAATGCGTGCAGCAGTCTCATATCCAAGATGAGGATTCACCGCAGTGATGACGCCTACGCTTTTTTCCACGTATTCTTTCATGCGCTCGCGGTTTGCTTCGATTCCTTCCAAGCAGTGACGCGTAAAGACATCGAACGCATTGTCCATAATGCTGATCGATTGCAGCAAGTTGAAGACAAGCACAGGCTCCATAACGTTCAGTTCTAGCTGACCTGCCTCAGATGCCAAACAAATCGTATGGTCATTTCCGATGACCTGAAACGCTACTTGGTTGATGAGCTCTGCCATAACAGGATTGACTTTTCCTGGCATAATCGAGGAACCTGGCTGACGTGCTGGCAAGGAGATTTCTCCCAGTCCAGCTCGAGGTCCTGATGCCATCAAACGTAAGTCATTCGCAATTTTAGACATATTCATCATGCAAACTTTCAGTGCTGCTGATACTTCTGTGTACGCATCTGTGTTTTGTGTAGCATCCACGAGATGCTCTGCACCTGTCAGCGGGAAGCCTGTGATATCGGCAAGATGCTTGACGACTGTTGTAATGTAGCGAGGGTCAGCATTCAAACCTGTTCCTACCGCAGTCGCTCCCATATTCACTTCGTACAAATGCTGACGAGATTGCTTGATACGCTTGATGTCGCGCTCAAGCACTCGACGGTATGCTTCGAATTCTTGGCCCAAGCGAATCGGAACCGCATCCTGCAAATGCGTTCTGCCCATTTTAATGACATCATCGAATTCTTTTGCTTTTTGGTCAAATGCATCATGCATCTTATCCATCGTCACGAGCAGCTTTTCCAACAGGGTGAGTGTTGAAATATGAATCGCTGTCGGGAAAGCATCATTGGTAGACTGAGACATGTTGACATGTGTATTTGGGCTTAGGTGGAAATAATCTCCTTTTTTCTCACCAAGCATCTCAAGACCGCGGTTTGCGATCACTTCGTTGGCATTCATATTGATCGAAGTACCTGCTCCACCCTGGATCGGATCGACGATAAATTGGTCATGCCATTTTCCTTGCATGATTTCTTCCGCCGCAGCGACAATCGCATTTCCTAACCGCGGATTCAATCTGGAAACTTCCATATTGGCCATCGCAGCTGCTTTTTTTACCATTGCCATTGCATTGATGAGGGAAAAATGAAGACGATACCCGGTGATTGGGAAGTTTTCCGTTGCTCGCATCGTTTGCACGCCATAATAAGCATTTACTGGAATTTGCTTCTCGCCAAGAAAGTCTTTTTCCACTCGAAACGTCTGTTGTTCCATTCTTATCAGACCAGCCTTCTAGGAATAATGGTTGCTACTTCCTCTCCATTCTATCATAGTTTGATGCAGGAAGACTCATCCACCTGAAACACTATTATTTGTTTTTACGTCTTACTATTTGTAGGTACCATTTCATACCAGACAGAATCGAGGGATACCATGAAAAAACTGCTTTTGCTGCTGTTGACGATTGGCTTGCTACACGGATGCACGAGTGGCACAGATAGCCCTTCCACTCCAACAGAACAACAGAAGCCACCCGTTGCAGCAGAGCCCGAGACACCTGCTTCTGAGACACCTGCAACTACACAACCACCTACAACGCCTGAGAAGCCACCAACGGAACAACCAGCTCAACAGGAGACTGTGTATGCCAATGACATTTTCCGCAATGTCACTGTAAAGAAAACCGCCCAAGACACGTTTGAAATCAAAGGACAGGCGAGTGTGTTCGAAGCAGTATTCAATTATGTCGTAGAAGATGGACATAACGAGCTGACGCAAGGTTCCGTGCAGGCTACGACCGCTGCTCCGGATTGGGGAGATTTTACCCATACACTAAAAGTGAAAAAAGCGGAGCCGAACAGCACACTGACACTCATCTTGTTTGAAACAAGCATGAAAGACGGCAGCCGAAGAATGGAACTCATCATTCCGCTCCCGGAATAAGGCCTAAAAAAAAATCAGACCCTCTCTATGAAAAGAGAGGGCCTGATTGAAAGGGTCTATTATTAGGTAGCAGTAGACAGTCAGTTGCCGTATGCCTTGCTGTTACTTTTACTCGCCTTGTTCTTCCTTGAAGCATTCCATGCAGAGCGCACCATTGTTCTCGATTTCATACTCTGTTAAGCGAGCCTGGCAAGACTTGCATTGTTTTTCCGTGAGCACTAAGTTCAAGACTATAACTCCTCTCAATGATGTAACGTAGTCTATTTATATTATAACCAAAGATTTATATCAGACAAATAGCTATCTGTTAAAATTTCGTGAATTTTCAAATATAAAAAATAATAAACAAAGAGGAGATCATCATGACCTCACCCTATTTTTCACTTTTTCTGCCAGGCGAGCCGTTTCAGCTATTTTCCACTTCTCACGTTATCACCTTGATTCTAGTACTCTGTCTGGTCGTGCTCACCTATTTATTTCGGCAAAAGCTCCGAGCCCCGACAAATCGACTCACCACACGTTACGTACTTGCGGGTGTCTTGCTCTTGTCAGAGGTTTGTTATCAGCTTTGGCATGTTTATACCGAGAGCTGGACGGCTGCTTATACATTGCCCTTGCAGTTGTGTAGCGTGACCCTCCTCCTTTCTGCCATGATGCTGATGACGAGAAGCTACGGGCTGTATGAGATTACGTTTTTTGCCGGGATTGGCGGAGCCATGCAGGCATTGCTTACACCCGAGTTGTTTTATCCATTTCCGCATTTTCGCTTTGTGCATTTTTTTGTAGCCCATGCGGGAATCGTCCTTGCTTGTCTGTACATGACGTGGATAGAAGGCTACCGTCCGACTATCCGTTCGATTTGGAAAACGATGGGCTTTTTAAACCTGCTTTTGCTCGTCGCAACCTTCGTCAACCATTGGACCGGCGGAAATTACTTATTTGTCTCGCGCAAACCGGACAATCCCAGTCTGATTGATTTCTTGGGCCCGTATCCGTGGTACATTGTTTCGTTGGAAGGAGTAGCGCTCGCATTGTTTTTCTTGTTGTACCTGCCCTTCATCCGAAAGCAGTCGTTGGCGAAGGAAGTCAGGAGCGATTTGTCTGTCTGAATTACACCTGCTGCTCGTTTACCCAATCGGTTACAAATTGCAAGAAGCGTTTGGCAGCCGGTGACTGCTTGGAAAAAGAGGTTGCTGCCACCCCCAGCGAACGGTAATGCTCCCCTTCAAGCGGGATCATCCGGATATTTGCAGGCAAGCGGAACAAAATCATTTCCGGAAGGATGCTGATCCCGAGCCCATTTTGCACCATGGCAATAATCGCGTGATCATCTCCCACTTCATATTTGATTCGCGGCTCGATCTGATACTGGGCCAGCAAGCGCTGTATATCATTGTCACAGCCCGTCTTCGGCATGATAAACGTCTCTTCGGCCAATCGGCTCACATGCACCCGCTCCTCTCCGTAGAGCGGGTGCTCCTCTGTCACCAGCAAATACATCTGATCCTTTTTCAAAGGAATACATTCCAAATCCTCTGTTGTCGGCAAGGAGACGAAGCCGAAATCAATCTCTCCGGTTTGAATCCAGCTCTCAATTCCATCGTAATACCCTTCCATCAGCTTAATCTCGATCGCCGGATACTGGTCTTGAAACCGCTTGAGGATACCAGGAAGCCATTGCGTGGATACACTCGTGAACGTTCCAATTCTCACCGTCCCGACCTCCAACCCATTGATGGCAAACACCTCTTGTTTCATCCGCTCATGACAGCGCAAGGTCTCACGCATGTATGGAAGCAGTCGCTCCCCATTACTCGTGAGGCTAATACCGGACCGTCCTCTGGTCAAAAGCGAAAACCCAAATTCCCGCTCCAGACTCGCAATCGCATGGCTGATCGCTGATTGTGTCAGACCGAGTATTTCTCCAGCTTTGGTTAAGCTCCCCGACTCAATAACGGTGATAACTACCTCAAACTTGTTCAAACTCACCCTTCTTCGTCCCCTTTACATGAATCCGATTCATGAAAATCATCACAAACATTCATTTTTCTTATTTAAACGATACTCGTATACTGTTTATGGCGCAATACTGATTAGGACCCGCTTTTTCCCGGGCAAGGAGGCTTATCCCATCATGAAACCGCAAGTGAAAGCCGATTTGGCTATGATTTTGGTCACCCTGTTTTGGGGAACCTCGTATGTGTTTATGCAAATGGGATTGAAGGATTTGGAGACTTTCAATCTAATCGGTATCCGCTTTGGCATTGCTTTTCTACTGGCAGCCGCCTTGTTCCATAAACGCTTGCGTAGCACGAATCGAAAAACATTGCTCCATGCATTCGTACTCGGTGCGCTCCTTTTCGGGGTTTTTGCCACCATTACGAACGGAGTGAAATCAACGACGGCTTCCCAAGCAGGCTTTCTCGTTAGCTTAACCGTTATCTTTGTTCCGCTCTTATCTATTCTTTTGAGAAACCGTCCCGAAAAAAGAGTCTTTGTCGGCGCTGCATTGGCCATGATCGGCATCGGCCTACTCACACTAAGCGCTGAATTTCGCATCAGCCAAGGAGACCTATTGTGCATCGCTGGTGCCCTCTTTTACGCTACACATATTACCGTAACAGGACGATGGGCCAATCAATCCGATACGATCCAGTTGGGGATTTACCAGCTTGGCTTTACGGCACTGTTGGGCATTATTTTTTCTTTTGCGCTGGAGACTCCCACATTGCCGCAGACAACAGAGGCTTGGATCGCCGTACTCGCCCTTAGCGTATTGTGCAGTGCAATTGGGTTTGTTGTTCAAACGGTGGCCCAAAAATATACGACCGCCACGCACACGGGTGTTATTTTTTCCTTGGAGCCTGTCTTCGCTGCCCTGTTTGCCTTCTTGGTCACAGGCGAAACACTGTCTGCTCGCGGGTACATAGGCGCAGGTCTCGTTTTGATCAGTGTGCTGATTGCGGAAATCGATGTGAAGAGCTTGCTGCGCGGAAAGCAGCTGACAAAAAACCCGACTCACTTATCCTGAGTCGGGTTTTGCTTATGGATTATACAAGATAGCAATCTGAAAGAAATCCACGCCTGATTTATTTGCTATGATTGAAAAAATGAGTGTATCCATGACGAAGCTACTTAGTATGGAGGGATGGACATGAACCAAAACAACGAATCAAACAAAATCGTAACGCAAGTAGGTGAATGCGAGATTGTGATCACCCGCGTTTTTGATGCTCCACGCGATCTTGTGTTTGATGCTTGGACGAAAGAGGAGAACCTGTCGAAGTGGTGGGGACCTCGAGGTTTTACGACGACTTCTCAGAAGTTTGATCTAAAACCAGGCGGTACATGGCAGTTTATCATGCACGGTCCTGATGGCGTTGATTTTCCCAACACCAACGTCTTTGTCGAGGTCGTTAAACTCGAGCGAATCGTCTTCAAACATACTGTGTTTCCTCATTTTCTAGCGACAGCCATCTTTGAGGATCTGGATGGCAAGACCAAACTCACTTATCGCACCGTTTTTGAAGAAACTGCCGCTGTATTCGATAAGGTGAAAACGTATGCCGTCCCAGGTGCCGAACAGACTATGGATCGTCTTGAAGAGCATCTGGCAAGTATGTCTGAAAAGTAGATCGTTCAATAAAACTGCGGGAGTCCAGGACTTTACTTTCTTGTCCAGGACTCCCGTTGCTCTGATTCTCGGGTTATTTTTTCAAGACGAGTAGCAAACTTTTCCACCAATGATGGTCATCATGACTTTTGTCGAGAGCAGCTCGTCTGGATCGATGGTAAAGAGGTCTTTGGAATAGACGGTCATATCCGCATATTTTCCACGAGACAGCGTGCCTTTGACATGATCTTCGTTCGTTACCTGTGCACTGCCCAATGTAAACAGATGAATCGCTTCCTCCATCGTCAGTTTTTCTTGCGGGAAGTATCCATCGTGTGTTTCTCCCGGTGCTTTGCGCGTGACGGCTGCGTGTATCCCCAACAAAGGATCAATTGGTTCTACTGGTGTATCCGAGCCCGCAGCGCAAATGATTCCGTAGTTCATCATCGTTTTCCAGATGTACGAGTGTTGAATCCGCTCCTGCCCTACGCGATCCATCACCCACGGGAAGTCTCCCGCAAGAAAACGCGGTTGGATATCGGCGATCCGATGAGGATGCTTCAAGCGATCCAGCAGGTCCGGTCGCAAGATTTGTGTGTGTATAAGGCGGTCTCGATAGGCGACTGCCGGGAACTGATCCAAGCTGTCCAACACCATTTCCAGTGCTTTGTCGCCAATGGTGTGTACGGCAATGGGCATCCCGAGTCCACGTGCTTGGCGAACCAGTTCTGTCAGCTCGTCTTGCTCATGCACAGGATAACCGCTGGTACTCGGATCATCAGCGTACGGAGCTGACAGGTAAGCCGTCCTGCGTCCTAATGCCCCATCTGCAAAAATTTTCACCGCACCGATTTGCACATGAGCGTTGCCATAACCTGCCGTCATGTTTAAGTCGCGCAGCTCATGCATATGCGGATAGAAGACAAGCAGGTTGCTGCGCAGCGCAAGCTCTTCGCCATTGATGAGCTCATCATAGAGCCGATACGTTTGCGCAAGTCCGCCCAATTCACGCAAATCCTCCGTATGTGCCCCTGTCAATCCATGCGCCATTGCATAGCGAATCGAGCTGCGCAGGCTTTGCTTCAACTGATCGTAGTCAGGTCTTGGAATATGCTTCGTAATCAGGGTGGAGGCTGTTTCTAATAGCATACCCGTTGGCTTTCCGCTCACAGGATCATGTACAATGACTCCCCCTGCAGGCACCTCCATGTCGCGATGATAGCCACATAGCTCCAGTGCCTTGCTGTTGACCAGATTCGCATGTCCACATATTCGTGCCAGAAGAATCGGGCAATGTGGTGCAGCTTGATCAAGCTCTTCGATGGTAGGTATGCCGCCACCATCCGCGAACAAATTCTCATCCCAGCCATAGCCTTGTATCCACTTATTTTCAGGTGTGGCTTGCGCTTTTTCTTTTAAGAGAAACAGCATCTCGTCCTTGGAGCGAGCTTTGCTCAAATCCAGCTGCAAAAAGGTGAGACCGAGCCATCCCAAGTGCAGGTGGCTGTCAATCAATCCCGGGGTAGCGGTACATCCTTGCAAATCAATGACCGTTGCATCACTGCCCCCGTATTGAAGAAGCATGTCCGCATCGCTGCCCAAGTCATGGACAATACCATCCCGAGCGACCAGCGCTTGTACGAACAAATGCCTGGAATCTCCTGTGTAAATGCGTCCATTTCTGAAAATGGTTGTCGCCATCTCGTGACCTCTTTTCTGTTCGCTTCTGTATTTTCGTATGCCTATCCTCTCTTAATTTGTTTGCCGCTAGTCGTTTTCCTCCCTGAGATGAAATAACGTTCAAAAAATTGCGATCTTGATTTTTACATTTGGGAAAACATGGTGTTTACTCTCTTTCCTGTTGAAAGCAGCTGCGGTAGGGCACGTTATGTTCATGTCCTATTTTTACGCGGAGGGAACGTATGCAACAAAAAACAAAAAAACGCCTTCCATCCTTCCTTCAAATACAGGAGTCCACTGGTCTGAAAATGTCGCGCCACGAGCCTTCTCATCAAAAGCCATCAGGTCGTCTTGACAATCAAGCTAAGCTGCTGCTGCTGGTCAACGCTGTATTCATTGCCGCTGGCGCCCTTTCTGGCACGTTTGTAAACGTCTATTTGTGGAAGGTAAAAAGTCAATTTGCGCCGATCGCTTGGTTTACTTTTGCTGCCCATCTCGCGGGTGCTCTTACCTTCTGGCTTGCTGGCTGGTATGTCAAGAATTTAAACAAAATGAATGTCTTGCGTGCCGGAATGGCAGTTTCCGCCCTTTTTTATTTGCTCGTTCTTCTGGCGGGGCCAAAAGCTGTCACTTATGCCGTACCACTTGGGCTCGTTCAAGGTATGGCGAGTGGCTTTTTCTGGCTTTCTTTTAATGTGGTGTACTTCGAAATCACGAATGCCGATAACCGCGACCTTTTCAACGGTTGGGCAGGGTTGCTTGCTTCCATTGGCGGCATGCTCGCTCCATGGATATCAGGGTTGCTCATTACGCGGCTTCCGGGCAACAGCGGCTATTCCCTTATTTTCGGGATCTCTCTTGCGCTATTTGTTGTCGGCGTGTTCATCAGCTTTTTTTTGAAAAAACGTCAATCGGAAGGGACGTATTCTTGGAGCTTTTCCTTACGTTGTTTGCGAGAGGAGCCCGAGTGGCGCTGGGCGGCAGGCGCTTTAGCTGGTCAAGGACTGCGTGAAGGTGTATTTGGTTTTGTGATCGGTCTACTCGTCTACATTTCCACGAAAAGCGAGATGACTCTCGGCAACTACTGGTTGACTACATCTGCCGTCGGCCTTGTGAGCTACTTCCTGATTGCCAAATGGTTCGCTCCTCGCTTTCGCAAGTGGGGAATGCTCGCTGGTTCTGTCATCATGTGGGGGATTCTCTTCGTCTTTTTTTGGCAGGTGAGCTTTACGACACTGCTTATTTTCGGGATTGCCGTGTCCATCGCTTATCCGCTGTTTTCTGTGCCCATGCTCTCTACGATTTTTGATCTGATTGGCACTAACGAAGAGAGCGCACGCAATCGGGTCGAGTATGTCGTGCTCAGAGAGTTCGCTCTGGACATTGGTCGGCTGGTGGGGATTCTGATCTTTCTGCTGGTAACCTCCTTGAGCGTCTCTCCACTTACACTGAACTGGTTGATTCTGTGCATCGGAATCGGCCCACTCATCGCATGGGCGTGCATGACCAAGCTATTCCGTCACGTCCCTGCGACTAAAAAAGCAGACAACTAAACGTAAGCGTGCGCCCATGACAAAACCCGCTTCGGCTGACTTGCCTTGCCTAGCGGGTTTTGTCACCGATTTATGAAGACAGTCTCCATCCGCCTGTCGCTTGCTGTAGCTTCCACAGCCGTGCATACAAACCGTTTTTCTTCACAAGCTCATCATGCTGTCCCTGTTCGACGACCGCGCCATTTTCCAACACGTAGATGTTGTCAGCATTTCGGATGGTTTTCAGGCGATGAGCAATGGCAATAACCGTTCTTCCCTCGATAAGCGTATCGATCGCTTTCTGAATTTGCGCCTCATTTTCGGGGTCGAGTGAGGCTGTTGCTTCATCCAAGAGAATGATCGGCGCATTTTTCAAGATCGCTCGGGCAATGGAAATGCGCTGTTTCTCGCCGCCTGATAGCGTGCTTCCCCCTTCCCCTACGAGCGTATCGTAGCCATCGGACAGCTTCATGATGAAATCATGGCAGCACGCTTGTTTGGCCGCCTCTTCGACCTCAGCTTGTGTCGCATCCCTTTTTCCGAAGCGAATGTTGTTAGCAATTGTGTCCTGGAATAAATACACGTCCTGGAACACCATCGACACGCGGGAGAGGAGTGCCTCCGGGTCCATGTCGACAAGTGGGTGATTCCCCAGCTGAACACTGCCTTGCGACGGGTCATAAAATCTGGCAATCAGTCGCATCACGGTGCTTTTCCCACTGCCGGACGGCCCGACCAACGCTGTAAATGAACCGACTGGCATGTGCATGCTCACGTTGTTCAGGACGTTCTTTTCGATATAACCAAAAGAGACGCCTGCAAGCTTCACGTCGTTTTCCGCAGGCGGTTGCTGCTCGCCTGTCATGATCGGCTCCGACAGCAACTCGACAATCCGCTCCCCCGCCTGTTCGTGGTAACGGAATTCTGCATAGTTGACGAGTGCTGCTGTCAATGGATCAAAGATACGTGTCCCAACCAGCAGGAACATGACAAACGTGATCAGGTCTATGTTACCTGCTACGAGCAAATACACGCCGACCATGACCATGAATGTGAGTCCCGCCCGGATAAAAGCGATGGCGGCGAGCACAATCGGTCCCAGCAAGCCTTCGATTCGTATGCTCTGCTGCATGAACTCGCGAAAGGATTTCTCCAGCCGTACAAAGCGTTCACCGGTCAAATTGTACGCCTTGATGACGCGAATGCCGTTCAAATATTCCTGTAAGCGATTGGCGGCGTCAATTTTGGCACGCATATGCGTCGCTCCGAGCCTGCGTTGAAGTCCAGATGTCATCAGCACCAAGAGAATCGCTATGGGAAACGCAACAAACAAGGCCAGTGCCATGCGCCAATCTGCGAAAGATAGGCCTACGATCGCCATGACAGGCATGATGATCGCCCCCAACATTTGCGGTACGAGATGGGAAATCCCGTGCTCCACCATCGTAAAATCTCCCATCATCATATTGGCCAAATCCCCTGGGTCTCTTTTGTTCAAGTAACCGAGTGACAGCTTGCGAAGGTGCTCTGCGAGCTTGGTTCGCCCTTCTGCAGCCGTGCTGTAGGCACCGCGAAACTGTGTACGATACGCTGGAATTTCGCATAGAAACAAAAGGAGCAACGAGACTATCATCCATCCGCATACCCACCAGAGTCGCTCGATGTTCAATGGGGCACCTGGCTGGGCAAACGGCTCAAAAATCAATCGGGCACCCTCCACGAGCAAGGCAAACGGCACTATTTGCGCAAGGTTGGCAAGTGTCGTGTACATAACGGGTTTGATCAGCGCCCTTGGTTTACCTGCTGTGATATTGTTCAGCATACTCATCTGTGTCCACACTCCCCTTTCCTTCACCCATTTGCCACTCCTGCGCATCGGTGTAAGCCTTCCACATCCGGGCATAGAGCCCATTCGCCTCTACCAATGCTTGATGCCTGCCTTGCTCGATCAGCTTCCCATTTTCCAGCACCAAAATTTGATCTGCATCCCGAATCGTTGACAGGCGATGCGCGATGACAATGACGGTTTTGCCCTTCATCAGCTCTGCCAGAGCCAGTTGCATCTCGTACTCATTTTCAGGATCAGCAAAGGCAGTCGCCTCGTCGAGGACAAGAATCGGTGCGTTTTTCAAGATCGCCCGTGCGACCGCCACACGCTGCTCTTCTCCCCCAGACAAGTAGACTCCCCCTTCCCCGATCAGGGTGTCGTAGCCTTGCGGGAGCTTTTGAATAAAATCATGGCATTGGGCTGCCTTCGCCGCTGCATAGACCGCCTCTGGCGTTGCGTCTGGCAATCCAATCGCAATGTTGTTGTAGACCGTGTCATAAAACAAAAACGTATCCTGAAAGACGAATGCTACGGTGTTCATCAAGTCGGTGCTCGATAGCTCCCGAACATCTACCTGGCCAATGCGAATCGCTCCCTCCGAGACATCCCAAAATCTCGGAATGAGATTCGCTACCGTAGATTTTCCTGCACCAGACGGTCCGACCAGAGCTGTCACCTGCCCGTGCTTCGCAAAAAAAGAAATGCGAGAAAGTGCCTCTCCTCCTGTTTTCCCCTCTGCTGCATAAGAAAAAGAGACGTTTTCAAATGCGACATCAAAGCTCTGCGGACGCCGAGAGCTAAGTGGTTCGGCAACAGGTTGCTCTGCCAAAATCCGATCCATGCGCTCCACACCCTCGCCAATGTCGCGCAGGGTAGAGGTCAAAAACAAGAGCTTAAACATCGGTGCAGATACACCTGGCGCCATTACGAGGAAAAAGAGCAGAACAGACGCAAATGCAACATTTTGCGGATCTTGACTTAGCATGAACACCCCTACCGGGAGAATGAAGGCCGCAAATGAGCTCAGAATCACCTTGAATACCAAAAATCCGTTTTGAAAATCATCCGTATTCTTGACGCAATAGTCCCGATAGGTGATCATATCCGCATAAAAGCGTCGGAAGGAATGAACCGTCTGCCCGAATACCTTGATCGCTGGCATTCCGCGTACGTACTGGACGGCAGATCCATTCATCCGTTCTAGCGAATCGTAGTACCTCTTGATATTTTCTCTTGTTTTCGTCCCGGAAAACGTAATGATCTGCACAATCAATCCCAGTATGATCGGCACGACGCAGGCCAGCGCCAGCCAGACGTTCAAGTAAAACATCACGCCAATCATGAGCACCGTCGTCACGACTACATGCACCAAATCTGGAAGCTGATGCGCGACAAACGTCTCGACCTTTTCCACATTTTGCTCCAATGTTTTTTTGACTGCACCGGTAGACGTTCCGTTTAACCAGCCAAGTGGCAAACGGCCGATATGCGAAGCCAATTTGACCCGCATTCCGTACAAAATGCGAAACGCAGCGATATGAGACACCATCCCGCCTGCATACATCATGATCAGACTTCCCACGAGTCCCAAAAGCGCAATAACTCCCCACCGAATCATGTACGCCCCGTCCGCCATAGCGGGAGACGCTGCATGCGTTAACAGTTCGCGTAAAATGAAGTAGACGGATGCATAAGGCACCAGCTTGCATATTGCACTCAAGGAAGACAATATTGCCGAGACGACGAGCAATCCGCGCTTCTCATCCGCAATCTCCAGCAAGCGACGCACGCCGCTTTTAGGCTGCATCCCCTCTTTGCTCTCCATTGTCGTCATTCCTGTTCTCCTCTCTCCTGCTTGCTTCTTTTGTCCTACCCCTTATCATAATGTGACCTTCTGCCCTCTACCGCCGATTGCCGGATAGATCTTGCCCCTAGCCGGAGTATTCTTTTTTAAGACAACAAAAAACCTTTCCCACTTGGAGGCTAGCTCCCACAGGAAAGGTTGCGTTGGTTTTTTCGATTATGGTTGGACTACTTTTTCTTTCGCTTTCGTTACGATGTGGTGACCGAGCGGCAAGCCGCGCTGCTCCAGCTCATCAGCTGTCACAATATGGAGCGTCTCACTTTTACACGGCATGGGCATCAATCCGCCCAATGGACTCATCACTCTTCCGATCGTGTCTGTCTCAATGAGCACGTACAGGCCTTTTTCCTCCAATTGTTGCATGAATTCTCCCCAACGCTTGGAAGTAATTTGATCGGCGTGCTTGGTGAATATGACACCCATTTCTTGTGCTAGCATGTTAAATCTCCTTTGTTCTATCCGTCAAATATATGCTTCAAAAGATAATCTAACAATACAGCGAAACCTCCCTTCTGGCAAAATCCGTGTAAGCCAAAAAACACGAAAAACGGTTGTTTTTGACCGCTTTTCGTTTCAGGAATCTCACATCTTCCTCGCACACACCGTTTCAACGCGGCACGCTGTTTTTTGACGCTTGCTTTTGAAAAAGAGACCTATTTTTGTCTATTTCTTGAGTTATTCTTGTGCTCTCCCCATCATGTACCTGCATTTCCTCGATTTAGAAGCTCGCTGCCAGCTCCACATGCAGCAGCCTGGCAAAAGGAACCCAATGAATCTCGGAGCCCACCCGAAGCTTGAGGCGTCTCGCCGCTTGATCAATATGGATAATGTGGGCAGACAGGCGTCGCGGCTCTCGCCCGTCATAATAGGTCAGCGTCAGGATGCTCTCTGTCTGGAACGCCTGCCATACCAGCTCGCTCAAGGCGCTGAGCTGCTCCTGATCCAGCTCGGGTGGTACATAGCGGCGCTCTTCTTCCTTGATGCGCAAATACATTTCCCGATGCTCCGGCAGCACAAACCGACTGGCCACGAATACATTTTCCTTTTTGGACACGCGTTTTTCCCTCATCGCTTGTTCTCTCCTCGCTGTTCATATCGGGTCCACAAATGGACGAGCTCCTGACACTCTGCCCGCAATACTTCAATCGTATAGATCGCTTCTCGTACGTACCCGCGTTGTCGATAGTGGACGACATACATATGTCCCTGACGTCGTGAGCTGACGACTGTGCACCCTCTCTGTCCCAAGATGCGACGCAGCTGGTGATGCTTCCGCTCCGCCCACCGCGAGAGCTCATCGAACATCATCTGATAAGAAAATTTCAACGGCACAATCCGCACCTCCGCCAGGTCGACCATGACCGCCCGAAACAAAATGCCAAATAAAATATACTGGCGTATCAATTCCTGCTCGTCTGACACCATCGGCTCCGTCACTTGTAGTGTCCTCCGATCTTACGTGCACGCTCTTTCGCCTGTCCCGCGTCCAAGGCAGAGGTGGCGCGCAGGATGGCATCCTGACCGTACCGGGTCCGAATATCATCCATGGCTTGTGCCAACGAACGCCGCTTGTGATTGTCCGTGAACAGATTGAGTTGCACCACGTTGTCAGGGACAAGCTGCCCCAGATTGACCCCGATACTGCGGACGGGCGTTTCCTGCCAGTGACGGTCAAACAGAAAGCAGGCCGCTTCGTACAAAGTCATGGCATCATTCGTCTGTTCCGTGAGCTTCATCTGCCGCCCAAAGCCCGTTCCAGCAGCCAAATCAGCTCCACGACAGCCCACAGACAGAACGGAGCCCATCAGCTCCTTTTTCCGCGCCCGACGGCACACTTCTTCGCACAGCTCCAATAATATAACCTTGATTTCTGCTGCGGTATGATAATCCCGAGGCAACGTCATGTGATGACCGATTCCTTTTTGTGAATCATAGGAATCCAAAGCCACAGGCGAATCGTCGATTCCGTGAGCCGTGCGCCACAGCACTTCCCCGTTCACTCCCCAATGTCGAGTGAGGATGGCTGGCCTCATATCTGCCAGCTGCCCGATCTGATAGACGCCCATCCGATGAAAATGACGCTTCATGCGTGAGCCTACCCCGAACAGCTTTTCAATCGGAAGCTTCCAGAGCGTATCCGCTAACGTTTCCCGCTTGAGCCAAAAAACGCCTTCTTCCCGTTTCTTGGCGAAATTGTCGCAGGCCATCTTGGCCAGTACCTTGTTCTCTCCGATGCCTACCCGACAGTTGATTCCCGTCTCCATCCAGACGCGCTGCCGAATCTGTGCAGCCATCTGCAGCGGATCACCAAATAGATGGACACTGCCTGTCACGTCGAGAAACTGCTCGTCGATCGAGTACGGCTCCACCTTGTCTGTAAATGCTTCGAATATGCGAGTGATTTGCATGGAGATGCGGATGTACATCTCCATGCGCGGACGAACAACGACGAGCTGGCGACACTTTTGCTGCGCCTGCCATAGCGCTTCGGCAGCGACCACTCCGTATGACTTGGAAATCGGACACGCTGCCAGCACAACTCCGCTGCGCCGCTCTGGATCACCTGCGACGACAATCGGCTTGTTTCGCAGCTCTGGATTGGCCCCTTTCTCGATACTGGCATAAAAGCTCTGCATGTCGATCAAAAACACGATCCGCTTGTTCGCATTGGACACACGATCATCCCCTAATAAGAACTTATGTTCTTGTTTTGCTTTGTTCTTATTATAGCAAACAAACGTTCGCTTTTATGCCTGTCTGGCGCAAAAAAAAGTTGGTAATTATTTCTTCTCGGTCAAGCACACGTCGGTAGGTGTTCCGCAAGTGAGAGCGAATCCAATAAGGGGTTACTTTTTCACGACAGGAATCCAAATTTCGCTTCGGAAGGTTGGTGATGAAATCTCTTTAGCGCACGCGACTGGTACTGCCGTCTCTTGGGCATTCCCGCGGACGGTGAGATTATGTTCGGACATATATACTGCATTCCCTTACAAAGCGGACTGACGCTCGTTCTGGACAGCAAAATCTTTCCGAAGCGCATCACAGATGATGCCCCCTTGTTTCATTTCAACACACAAGATATCGAAGCCTCTTATGTATTTCTTAAGGAGAGCGGAGTGGAAGTCGTCGTTCCTATCCAGCATGGCCACTGGTTCAACTTCCGCGATCCCGACGGCAATCTGATCATGGTATGTAAATGTTAAGCTGAAAAGGAGATACACGCATGACCATCCACTTGCGCCGTACTACACCGACAGACATTCCATTCGTATGTGAAGTAGAAAATGCGCCAGAGAATACCCCGTTCATTATCCCGTGGAGCGAAGAGCAGCACCACCACGCACTTGGCAACCCGGACATCCTCCATATGATTGCGGAAAAAAAAGAAACAGGCCACCCCGTCGGCTACGTCATCATCGCCGGGCTGACCAATCCTCATCAAAGTATTGAACTCATGCGTGTTACAATCGCAGTCAAGGGCGAAGGCTACGGTCGCAACATCCTGCGTCAGATTAAGCATTGGACCTTCATCGAGCAAAAAGCCCATCGACTCTGGCTGGATGTAAAAGAAACGAATGACCGCGCCCGCAGCCTTTACGTATCGGAAGGGTTTCACATAGAGGGCACCTTGCGCGATTGCCTAAAATCAGGCCATACTTACGAATCCTTGATCATTTTATCCATGCTGGCATCGGAATATGATGCTAAGGGGCAAGTAGCTCCGGAGTCGTGACATACAGCCATTTGCCGTCGTTGCTAGCTCCCAAAATAGATACACTCGCTGGCAGTCCTTTCACCAGCACAGATTGTTGCTTACGATCAGCATCGAACAGGAAGAGCGACGACACGGACTCCGCTCCTTGTTCAGCTTTTTCCCAATCGATATAAACCAAATGGTGAGTGCCTGGAATCCATATCGCATCTGGTTTCATTTCCTTCAGTTTGACGTCACCCTTAAACACCCCTGCATTCCAATACATTTGATAGGCGCCATCTGTCGACTGGATATAGCCAGACCAAGCTTCTTTGGGAACGGGTGGATTCCAGCTGATCACCTTGCCTGACTGCCAATCGTAACGTTGACGAAGCTCCTCAAAGCTTTCTTCCTCTGTTCTCATTTCAAACGTCGCGTAGCGTCCATCATCCATAAAACTGACGGGCTGGACTTGCCCATTCATCTCATCCGTTGGAACCCATCCTTTGATAACACCTGGGAGGCGCCGTTCTTTTGCAGTGGCCAAATCGTACACGACCAGATCGAGATCCTTTTTCTGTTCGGTCTTGCCTACTGCCATCAACACATGCTTGCGATCATGGCTAAAGCTGGCTCCATGTACGTATCCATCTACCTTGATACGAGTGGCAAACTCACTTTTCGGTACTTCTGTCCCTTTCGGTGGATGAGCGAAAAAGAAGCCGCGGCGATCTGCCATGAAGTCGCCTGCACCGCTATAGTTGTCAGTCAGCTCCACTGGATAAGCAGTCAACTCTTTTGACTGTGCGTCATAAATCGAATACAGCATGGGGAAACGTGCATCGCACTCGCAATATTCTGTAAATCGCTCCAGCAGCACATACCGTTCCTCAGGGTCGATAAATTCCATGGGAGTCCTGACGGCAAAGTCCGTCATTTTTTCTTTCACCTTGCCATCGACGGAGACTCGCCAAATCTGAGACGGAGCAAACACCACCGCCGAGAAATCATTCGTATCATCAAACACGGTTCCCTTTACCGTCTTCGCTCCTGCTACATTTACAACATATTCCGTCCAGCTTCTGTCTTTGGCAAGCGTATCAGGAAGGGTAGCCAGCAATTGCAGTTGACGGTCGTGCACCCAGTGAAACGTAAAAATCGGCTCCACGTAGCCCAAGTCCTCTTTTTTGGTTTCTTCCTGGGCATTTTTGCGGATCGCTGCTTCGACTGTTCCACGGTTCACGGCTTCCTTAAAAAAGAGGGTGTATGCCTGTGGAGCAGGTCCCACGACCGTTCTTCGAGGAGAGCTGAGCTGTGGAGCCTCGTTCAACTGAATAACCACGTCTTCTTTCATCGCTGCATAGTCGTAAGGAAGTTCCTTTTGCTTCCATTCCTTTGTCGTTTGGCTGGTCGTATGGGATGGGCCAGTCTGAGCAATCCGACTGTCCGTGGAAGTTGCTTGCGCGAAGTCGGATCCTGTCATGATAAGCAATGCGAACACAATGGACATACTCATTCCCCGAATTTTTCGCAAAGACAAAAAACTCGCCTCGCTTCCTAGAAAAATTTACCTTACAGAGGATAGACGTCGATACCCTGCTTAAAGTTTCACCCCACAAAAGAAAAAGCCTCCCCGCACGCTTGGGACTGACCCCATAACGTAAGACAAATCAAAACACCTTCAAGAGAATGCGAC
>NZ_JBEAES010000028.1:0-71810 GCF_050477165.1 Brevibacillus sp. FIR094
TTGCTTAATTCGCAATGGTGTTTTGATACCTGTCCTACGGACGGGGGTCAGTCCCCTCCTCTAGAATATCTTCGATGGAGGTTTTTTTATTATGGAAAAAATACCCTCTCTTTTGATAGGAGGAACACCGTCATGAAAATTGTAATCGCTCCGGACTCTTTTATAGGTAGCCTGACTGCCAAACAAGTGGGCGAAGCCATTTGCTCAGGGATTCGACGCGTACTCCCACAAAGTGAACTGATCGTGAAACCGATGGCTGACGGCGGCGAAGGTACCATGCAATGCCTGGTCGATGCCACAGATGGCAAAATACTAACCACCACCGTAAAAAACCCGCTCGGACTGGACATTTCCGCTGAATTCGGCATTTTGGGTGACGGTGTAACCTGTGTGATCGAAATGGCTGCTGCCTCTGGTCTTTACTTAATTTCTGCCGCAGAGCGCAACCCGCTTGTCACGACGACCTATGGCTTTGGTCAATTGATTACGGCCGGACTGGATCAAGGCTGCCGCAAGTTTATTCTGGGACTGGGGGGCAGCGCTACCAATGACGGAGGCGCTGGCATGCTCCAAGCCCTCGGATATGTGCTTCTCGATGAGGACGATCAGCCACTCTCTTTTGGAGGTGGCGAATTATCACGACTCAGCCGTATTGACACCAGTCACATTGATAAGCGGCTGGCTGAATGCCACTTCGTCATTGCATGTGATGTCACCAATCCTTTTGTTGGACCCAATGGCGCTTCTCACGTTTTCGGCCCGCAAAAAGGAGCTACACCGGAAATGGTGCTGCAATTGGATGATCATTTGCGCCATTTCGCTGACTTGATCGAAAAGACCCGCGGCATCGCCATTCACGAATTGCCTGGGACAGGTGCTGCGGGTGGTGTCGCTGGTGCCCTTCTCGCTTTTCTAAATGGTCAGATGCGTTCCGGGATTGAGATTGTGATCGAGACGACCGGACTCGCGGAAGCCATGGACAAAGCCACTCTTGTGATCACAGGTGAGGGACAAGTCGACTTCCAGACGGCCCATGGAAAGACGCCATGTGGAGTTGCCCAAGTCGCACAACGATACGGTATTCCCGTCATCGTCCTCGCTGGTTCCATTGGTACTGGCATCGATGCCCTATATGAAAAAGGCGTTTCTGCCGTTGTCAGCATCACCAACAAACCGATGGCGCTGGACCAATCGATGCGCGAAGCCGCCTTGCTCTTGGAGCAGACAGCCGAACAGGTCATGCGGATTTATTGTCTGAAATCCTGATCGGCCACTTCCTTTTCATCATAATTGCTACGATCCCGTTCCAGCATTGTGTGAACCGTATAGGAGTGCATCGACAAGCCTTTGATAGCCGATATCGGAAAAGAAATCGAAAGTGGCTTCGGCAGACTCATCACTCCCATCGGACTCGTCATCATTTTCCGTACACAGATTGGCAAAGTTTTGGAAAACTCCGGTACTGGCGATGCTTTGGTTGTCTTCATCAAAGCAATTCCAATCGTGGATGATGTTAAATGGTTGCAGGATGGGATCACAGCATGGATTGCTTCTCTCGTCATTACCCCCACCATTGTCGGGCTCCTCTTGCCTTCGCTCAGGCTGGACGCCATGCTCGGTACCATGGCATTCATAAATGTGACTGAGTCTATCTGCTGTTGCACGCCAACTAAATTTCTCCAAGGCAATTTGACGAGCTTCTTGCTTCATTTTCAAATACAGTGGCTTATTCATGATCAGCGAACAGATCGCATCGGCGAACGCTTGCGGATTTTTATATTGTTTGATCAGCAATCCAGAACGGCCATGCTGAATCACTTCTTTTATTCCCCCGTTTTTCGAGGCAACGACTGGCAATCCGGAAGACATCGCTTCGACGTTAACAAGGCCAAACGATTCATGCTTTTGCGAAGGACAAATGAACAAATCGGCCTTTCTAAAAACACAGTGGATACTACGATGGGGAATCGTACCTAGGAATTCGGCATGTACCCCAAACTTACGAGAGAGCGACTGCAATTCTCTTGCATACTTGCTTGTTGGTGTTCCTCCCGCAATCATTACTTTGACAGGTTGGGCTACCTGTTTATTCACGAGCTTAACTGCTTGAAGTAATACGGGAACGCCTTTGCGTGGGATCAGCCTCCCTGCGAACAATAAGGTGAAGGCACGGGGATGAGAGGTTTTTTGAATAGGGGAAAAGCGACATGTATCAACCCCAAGCCATGCAACCCGGATTTTTCTCGACATACTAGGAAAGCGAGCAGAAAGCCGACTTTCAAGCGAAGAACTATTGGTGATAATCAGGTCTGCTTTTCGTAATCCGGCCAAGGTCTCTACCCGGCTGGTATGGGGTAAGTTTACAAAAGTCAGCGAGTGAAGATACAAGGACACAGTCGCTTTCGGAAACATCGATTTAATCGACCTGACGAACTCTGGACGGTTATCAATTTGCAAAACGTCAAATCGACGTTTTTTCAGGATTTTTTTCACATGGGTCAAATATTTCGCAGGACTGCCGGTAGGGACGCGATATATGTGCACCCCATCGATAACTGAATACTTCGGATAACGAGGATGCGCTCTGCTGATGATCGAGACCGAATGCCACTTACTCAATTCTTTGGCGATCGCCAGAATCGTAATTTCGACGGACCCCCCAAGAATGGGGGGAACGGGAATTTGCTCGGGGGCGATGATCACGATTTTCATACCGAACCCTCTCCTGTTTAAGAGCTAGGACTTGCAGCGAATTCTTCATTCGATAAACACAAGTACATTTTATGTTTTGGTGATTAGAAGGTGTTGGGCAGGGTGCCTATGGTCTCCAGACATTTTTTAGAATTACTTTGTTTCCCTATGAAGGGTATAGCGTTTTAAACGTGGAGAGTATTTTTTCAGTTCCAATCGCTCGGGATGATTCCGCTTATTTTTGGATGTGATATAGTTTCGGTCTCCGGTTTCCGTGCATTGCAGGGTAACGTTCACGCGCATGGATGTCAGCCTCCTCTTTTTTGCTTACAAGGTCGTCTCGATTACAGCATCTGCTGTCGGGAGTGGGTCGGGCAGCTTACTCCAGTCTGCCTCGTATTCCTCATCGTTCAGGAGACATGCATCGAGATGCTTCACGATTCGCTCCTGGTTCAGATCGATCCCGATAAAGACGAGCTCTGTCGTTCGATCCCCATGTACGGGATGCCATGTTTGCTGCCAGTCCGGCTCTTCGACCAGAATGGCTTGTTGCTCTTCTGCCGATAACGCTGCTGTCCAATAGCCTGCCGTTCCGATTTCGATGGATGGCCCCGCCTGACTGAGTGACATCGCCACATTATTTCGTGTCGCTAACCAGAAAAAGCCTTTGGCACGCACAACCTCCTCTGGCCACTCCTCCAACCACTTTTCAAAACGTGCTGGATGAAACGGCCTGCGACCGCGATAAACGAAGGAGGAAATTCCGTACTCGTCCGTCTCAGGTGTATGCTCTTCCTTTTGCAACTCAGCAATCCATCCCGCTGATTGACTGGCTGCCTCGAAGTCGAACAGGTTGGTATTCAAAATTTCTTGCGGATCTACCTGCCCACGAACAGCGCGGATGAAGCGAGCATTTGGCTGTAGCTTGCGCAGAACGGCTTCCAGCTGTATTAAATCATCTGGAGCGACACGATCGCATTTGTTCAGAATCAACACATCACAGAATTCAATCTGGTCGATCAAAAGATCCGCCACCTCACGGGTATCCTCTTCGCCAACTGCCTGCCCTCTGTCCAATAGGTTTTCGCCGGACGAAAAATCATGCCAGAACCGGTACGCATCGACTACGGTCACCATCGTGTCCAGACGACACAGGGACGATAAATTGATGCCATTTTCTTCGTCTACGTATGTGAAAGTCTGGGCGACAGGAACCGGCTCACCTACTCCCGTCGATTCAATCAGTATGTAGTCATACCGTCCTTCCAAAGCCAGACGCTCTACCTCCGTTAGCAAATCCTCTCGCAAGGTGCAGCAAATGCAGCCATTCGACAGCTCTACGACCTTTTCGTCCACGCGTGAAAGACCACTGCCCGAGAGAATAAGAGAGGCGTCTACGTTTACTTCGCTCAAATCGTTAACGATCACGGCGACTCGTAACCCGTCCCGATTGTTCAGGACATGGTTCAGTAGCGTCGTTTTGCCCGCTCCCAAGTACCCGCTCAGGACTGTGACGGGGATTTTCTTTTTGATTATGTTCATGGTAGTTTCTCCTTTTTGCTTTACTCAAAGCGTAATTATTACGATTTATTGGTTATCATAACGTACTGAAATATCCGAAGTCAACACAAAACGTAATTATTACGATTTAAAAATCAGAGAATAACCTTCATTTCTCCTTTCGGAATGACTTTTTACGAAATTAGTATAAAAAAAATCAGCCAGATTTCACTCTGACTGATTTCCTCCACGCCTACTCCATTATTGTTTTTTCGCCTTATTCATCCCAACCGCTTCCCCATAAGCCCCAATAACCGGATGATACGCCTGACGATCATTTAATTTCCCCTGCTCGACGACTGGCTGCGGGCGATTATCTTTCCACGTAAGCTGACTGTACACATGACCTGCCGCAGTGGGCATCGTGACGAGGATGTCTTTTACCTGATCGACATTGCCATCCGTGATAGCGAGCTTCGGAAGAATACCACTGTCGCGTTTTCCTACAGAGATAAACGTCTGCTGATTATCCTTCCCTTCGCGAACCACGACACGCAGGTTATGGGCGGTCTGATTCATCGATACGCCCATCTTATCGCCTACTAGCAAAATGTGATCCTTGATATTGTCTCCGGTCACATCTGCATACTTCGAATCAAGGACAAAGGTACTATCGCTGCCCATACTGAAGCCGCTATTGATCGTCACATCTGGCGACGGCATATTGTCCCAGTCTGCTTTTTGAACCGTTACCTGTAAAAGCTGCGGCTGTTTGTCGACGACGTTCCACACACTGGTCGCTACTGCCAAGCGATCCTCCGTATTCAGCCCCCACAAGGTTTGCTTGCCCATATAACGCAGGTTGCCTTGCGCATCCCGGAATGGCACCAGCTCCACCAGCTTTTGCGTATATCCATTGGTTGCCTTTTGCAGCTTTCCATTGGCATGATAAATTCCTTGCTTCACGTACGTAGCCTTATTGTCCGATATATCTACTGTACTCGTCGCTTTTGTTTTTGCATTCGTTACTTTTGCCACAAATCCATCAACAAATTGTATGGTAAACGGAATATTTTGCTCTGATTGCAGTAAGACTACTGGCGCGTACGCTTGCGATTGGGTGCCGCTCGCTTGAACCGGGTTAGCCCCAACGCCCGAAGCCATGAGAACCGCTCCGCTGCAAAGAACTACCGCTATCGTTTTGTGCCATGCTTTCATCCTATTCTCCTCCTTCGTATAAATAACATCGAACTCCTATCCTACATTTTTAAACGAATTTGCTAGGTCAATTGTTGCTAGTAAAATGTTCCCTGTTCTCTCACACTTTTTTCCTGTATAAGGAAGCATAGGACACGTTCATTCGTTTTTGAAAAAGCTTAAATACGGGTTTTTTTACCGTTTTGCAACAAATTTGCGGGATGGGCAAGCTACAATATAGTCAAATGGATGCAGCAACAGAAAGGAACATTTGAAATGAAAAAGGCTTGGCTCGTTACGACAGCACTCTGCGCCTCGCTCGTTAGCGGTTGCGGACTCACAGATACACCCAATGAATTGATGCGCGCCCCATCAGCAGACGGCGATCAAAAATCGATTAATCAGGCCGTCATGCAATATTTGCCCGCAGGGTCGCAATTATCTGTTCCTCTTCATCCCGCAGAGGCCAGTGCCGTCTCCCTACAGGATTTGAATGGCGATGGGATTGCGGAAGTCGTCGCTTTTTACAAAACCGAAAAAACCGATTACGAAATCGGTGTGCTTGTGCTTACCCAAAACCAAGGAAACTGGGAAAAGCTCTCCTCCTTTACGGGTGTCGGTAGCGAATTGGATTACGTCTCCTTTCAAGATCTCACAGGTGACAAAATCCCGGAAATGCTGATTGGAATGGGGGGCGGCGAAGATTTGAACAAGGAGCTCTCCGTTTATTCGCTAGCGAATAATATGACCCAGGAATTGATGAAGCAGCCCTATTCCATTATGGCAGTAGGCGATTTGACAGGAGATGATCACGCGGATCTCGCTCTCGTTGTTCTCGATAAAAATAACTTCACATCCAAAGCCGAGCTGTATGGGGCGGCGAACGGCACAATCGCAAAAAAGACGGAGCTAGCCCTTGACGGATATGTGAATGGTTACTATCAGGCTGTCATCGGAAAAGCATCACCAACCCGAAACGGACTATTTATTGATGCTGGATTAGGTGCTCACTCTGCTTCTACTGAACTACTCCTCTGGAACAATGGACAGCTGTCCAACCCTTTGGCAAAAATAGAAGGAGAGATGGACCTGACCTTTAAGCCGTATTCTTTGGAAAGTGAAGATATCAACGGTGATGGCATCATCGAGATCGGCACGAAGATACAACCCGCTGGGACAGAGGATTTAGCCATGGCAGAAATCCCTTGGGTCTCCTCCTACTTCCAATGGGACGGGAAAACGGGCTTGAAACACATACAAGATCATTATCAAAATTACACACAAGGGTTCGACCTCAAGATTCCAGCAAAATGGGGCGAAAAATACACCATTTCCACCAACCATGATACGAATCCATTTCTAGTCCGGTTCCTTTATTACGGAGCGAATGGAAAAAATAAGGCAGAATTACTAACGCTGCAAAGCATTCCACAAAACGAATGGGTGAAATTTGAAAACGGATTGAAGCAAAAGCAGGTTCCCTACATTTTGCTAAAGGAAGAGGGGAAACAAGTCTTGATCGCCATTTTACCGCAAACGACACCTACCCTTGGAAAGGCAGCTCTCGCGGAATATCGATCGATGCAGCTTACAGCTGAGGAAGTTCGCCAGCTCTACAAACCAATGACGAGTCGGGAATAAAGTGAAATAGTAAATCCTTATCAAGGAGATTTGCCCTATGAAGGTTCTATTACTGGAAGACGAGAAATCCATCCGAGATTTTGTGCGCATCAATCTCAAACGCGAGGGCTATGAGGTAATCGAGGCAAGCACCGGAGAAGAAGCACTTGATCTCGCAGATCAACAATCGGACATCGTCATTGCAATTCTCGACGTGATGCTCCCTGGCATTGATGGCTTCGAAGTATGCGGACAACTGCGGAAAAAATATCCGCGCCTCGGGATCATTATGTTGACTGCTAAAAGCCAGGAGTTGGACAAAGTCATGGGTCTCGAATTCGGGGCAGACGATTACGTCTCCAAACCGTTTAGCCCTGCGGAACTGCTGGCCCGTGTCAAAGCGTTGCACCGCAGATTGACACCCATTCCTGAGGCTGAGGACAAAAATGAAATTAACATTGCCCCCTTCACGCTGTTGCTCGATGAACGCAAGCTGATTCGGGCGGAACAAGAAATTGACCTCACGCCAAAAGAATTTGCCATCATCAAATTACTCGCAGAAAATGCGAACAAAGCCATCAGTCGCGACGAGATTTTGACAGCAGTTTGGGGTCAATTTTTTGTCGGGGACTTAAAAATCGTTGATGTGAATATCCGTCGAATCCGGCAAAAAATTGAGGACGATCCGGCTCATCCAGCTTTCCTGGAGACAGTCTGGGGGTATGGCTACCTCTGGCGAAAGGACGTCCCAGATGAAAGGCATTAAGAGCAGGCTGGTTCTTCATTTCGGCCTGATCCTCCTTTTGATCGTACTGCTCTTGGAAGGACTGTTTTACTGGGCCGTTCATACGTATTACATCGGGACTGCGACCGAAGCATTAGTGACCCGCAGCACGACCTTCACCAATTTTATTAACAAGTACGCCACTGGCTATCGGTTAAAAGACAAGGCACGCTACATTTTGGAGAATGTTTCGAATCAGGAATACGCCAAAATTGAGGTCTTGGACCCAGGAGGAAAAGTCATTCTCAACTCCTACGGTTTTCAGACCAGCGAGATCATCAATACCCCTGACGTCATGGATGCCATCAAGGGGCAAAGTGGTCTCTACATCGGGAAAAGTCCACAGTCGCGGGAGCGTGTCATCGCGGTGTCCAATCCGCTTACGTACAGCGGAGAATTTGTAGGCGTTCTGCGGTACACGATCTCCGCTGAACCGCTCTATCAAGCAGTCAATCGCATTGCCTTGTATGGGGCAGGCGTTGGGACAAGCGTAGTCGTCCTCGCTTTTGCGCTCAGCCTACTCATGGCAAAACGAATCGTTGACCCTATCGAGGATTTAACGAATGCGGCTAAACAAATGGCGGAAGGAAATTTCGCTGTCCGCGCGCCAAAACGATTCGATGATGAGGTTGGAACCCTCGCGGATACGTTCAATTACATGGCTGCGGAGATCGGGAAAAACGAAAAGCTAAAAAATGACTTCATCTCCTCTGTCTCCCATGAGTTGCGTACCCCACTTACGTCGATTAAAGGATGGGGAGAAACACTCATTTCGGGCGGTCTGGAAGAACCTGAAGAGACGATGCTCGGTCTGGAAGTCATCTCCAAGGAGACAGATCGTTTGATCGGGCTGGTCGAGGAATTGCTCGATTTCTCGAAGTTTCAATCCGGTGAGATGAAGTTGTCCCGCGAACGCATGGATGTCCGGGAGCTTCTCCATGATTTGCATCTTCAATTTTCCGTACGTGCCAATGCGAAACAAATCGAGTTGAAGCTAGAGACTCCCCCTACCCCACTCATGGTTTTAGGAGACCCGAATCGGCTGAAGCAAGTATTTGTGAATCTATTGGACAACGCGTTGAAATTCACGCCACAAAACGGCTCGATCGTCATCGCGACTTCCTTGTCAGGCGATAGGCTCCTTGTCACCGTCACGGATACTGGTGAAGGCATTAACCCGGAAGACCTGCCGCATGTCACAGAAAAGTTTTTCAAGGGACGCTCCAAGCTCTCTGGCAGTGGTCTGGGATTGGCGATCTGCAAAGAGATCATTCAACTCCATGCCGGGCGGTTTTCGGTCAGCAGCGCCCTTGGTCAAGGAACATCGATTATGGTGGATTTACCGTTATTGGCAAAGCAATAAGGCAGGAAGAGCGAATAGCTGCTCTCCTGCCTTTTTTTGTGAAAAAGTATTAAGATGAAACTGACTCGTCACTTTCGCTTGTTCCCGGTAATAGCATTTCTATCAGGTATTTTCATTGTCTTTCCCTATCACTTTACGTAAAATTAAGGTAATTCAATAGAACGAGGTCTCTCAAGGGTGGACGGCTCGCTCTCTCATGTCTAAAAACGAGGGGGTGATGCTGGTGGAGGTTTATCAAGCGCTGACGCTCATGTTTATGTTTGGCATGTTCATTCTGGCGCTACTTACTTACCTCAAAAAGAAATAGACCGCCCTTGAGCTTGCGAGGCCAGGTGGCGGTCTTTTTACTGTAACACATATGGAGCCGCTCCCTTTTCGAGAACGTCTATTGAAGTAACCGTAGGTGCTGGAACACCTACGGTTTTATTTATATCCGAATCCAATAAGAAAAAACCTTATGCGATATCGTATATCGTATATCGTATAACAAATATAACATGTGGAGTGATATACGTTCAATCTTTGATTGACGCTTCGTGAAAAGCAAACTTGCACATTGGATTAACGTAAAAAAGGGTACGCTAATTCTTGTATCGATTTCTCTATAAAAAAACTCACCCTGTCCCTATTAGTATGAGGCGTGGATGAGTTTTTTGCTGTTGGAACACGATATTAGAAGCTGTTTTGAATAACCAGCTCATCCAATCCAAAACGGGAAGTCGAATAAGCTTGCACGCTTGCTTTCCCCAAAGTCAGCATGAGTGTTGGCAAATAGCGGGATGGGATGTTCAGCTCTTTAATGAGCGCATCGCGGTTGTAGCCACCCATTGGGCACGTGTCGTATCCTTTGGCTTTTGCCGCCAGCATGAGCTGCATCGCTGCATAGGATGAATTACGGATTGCTTCATCACGCGCGATTTCCGGGTTGTTATTGTAAGCCCCTTCGATTTGCGCGATCATGGTCTCACGCACTTGCTCTGTCACATATCCTTTTGCCAATGCTTCATCATAAACAGGGCCAGCAGACTTGTAAGCCTCCAGATCGCCGAGAATGATAATGGTAGCGTAAGCATCCACTACCTGCTGCTGATTGTATGCGATTGGGAGCAGTTTTTCTTTGATAGCAGGATCGGTCACGACGAGAAAACGCCAATGCTGCAAATTCCAGGACGATGGCGCACTTGCTGCAAGACGTAGGATTTCGTTCAGCTCGCCTTGTGGAATTTTTTCATTTGGATCGTATTTACGCACGCTGTGACGGGCTTCCATTACCTGTTCAGCGGTAATTTTCAGTTCTGTATTCATGATTGAATCTCCTCCATACTGTATAGTACGCTGCTAAAAAGACATTACTTACTTTATTATCGTTACGAACATTTTGCAATTACTTTTTTCATTTCGCTTCATACCCTATTGTTTGGAGGCACTCTCGATGAAATACACGGATAACATTGTCATCGTCACTGGCGGTGGCCAAGGCATTGGACGGGCTATTGCCACCATGTATGCTGCCGAAGGTGCACATGTCGTCATCGCCGAATACAATCGCGCAGCGGGAGAAGAAACGGCCTCGCTAATCAACACGACAGAAGCAGTGAAAGGTACAGCCCACTTCGAGCATATCGACGTCAGCGTTCCAGCGCAGATCGAACAATTGATGAGAACCGTCGATGAACGCTGGGGACGCCTCGATGTTTTGATCAACAACGCGGGCTTGTCCGTATGGGAATCCCCCTATGAACTGACCGTCGAAGCGTGGGACCATATCTTGAACACAAATTTGCGCAGTGTTTTTCTCGCATCGAGAGAAGCAGCCAAAATCATGCGTCGCCATGGTGGAGGCGCTATCCTTAATCTTTGTTCGACGCGGGCACACATGTCCGAGCCACACTCAGAGGCATACGCAGCTTCCAAAGGAGGCATATTGTCCTTAACACATGCGCTTGGTGTTTCACTCGGTCCCGATGGAATTCGTGTCAATGCGATCTCTCCCGGCTGGATTGAACACCGCGAATATGCCGCTCTTCGTCCCAGCGATCATGCCCAGCATCCGGCAGGTCGCGTAGGTACACCCGATGATATTGCCCGTGCGTGCCTATTTTTGACGCAAAAGGACAACGATTTCATTACGGGTACTGAGCTGATTGTAGATGGCGGAATGACCCGCAAGATGATATATGAGCCATAAGCTAAACCAATGTCCTCCCTCTTGAATATGTTGTGCTAACAAGAGATAAAGGAGGAGTTGTATGCCATTTGAAGAGGAAGACCTCAGAATTCTCGCCCTATGGCTTTTGGCAATCGGGTATCTGATTCTTGCCTTTACTGAATTGGCAGCGCTTGAGTTTATTTTAAAAGAAGGGCCGCTCGCTTCCAAACGGAATGAGCGGCTTTTTCGTACGTATCGTCTTACCAAGTCACAAAAGGCGGCGAGCCTGGTGCCTGGTGCTGAATTTGTTCCAAAATCGGATAACCGTAAGCGAGAATTATTAGGAAGGCAACGAGTCCGATCCATACAGGCCAACGCTCCAAAATTTTTGGAACCTCTTGTGTTGTCTCTGTCTCTGCAATCGGATATTCTGTATTCCCTTTTGGTGCGTAGAACGTCAGGTACAGCAAGATCAGGATCAAGAGAATCGCAGACACGAACAACAGTCCTCCCCCGAAAGCCATCACGCGCTGATAATCCATCCAGCCCAGAGCTAACGGATGATCCATATACGTTGTGTAGTCTGTACGGCGTGGCGCTCCTTGTAAGCCCATCGTGTGCATGGCGAGCGACATCAAGAACATTCCTACTGCCCAGAATACGGTTTGCACCATTCCCATGCGATTCGCAGTCTTGGTCAACTGCCGTCCGGTCAATGCTGGAATCAGCCAAAAGCTGACACCGAAGAAGGTGAGCGCAACAGCTGCTCCTACCGTGATGTGGAAGTGACCGGTAACCCAAATCGTATTGTGCACGACCGCGTTAATTTGGTTACTTGCGTTAATAATTCCCCCAGCTCCGCCAGGAATGAAGAACAGCATTCCTACAAATGGAGCAAAGAAACGTACGTCTGTCCAAGGCAGTTTTTTGAACCAACCAAAGAGTCCGACTCCGCCTTTTTTACGTCCAGTCGTTTCAAAAATGGCAAACATCGAAAATGCTGTCATCAAAGATGGAATTACAACAATCAGCGTCAGTGTAACGTGGATCATTTTCCATGCTGGTGAGATTCCTGGCTCCATCAATTGGTGGTGGAAACCGACAGGAATCGAGAACAACAGCAGGCAGATAAAAGCGAGTCGACTGAGTGAATCACTAAAAACGTGACCGCCAATGATTCTTGGTAAACAGACATACCACGCCATATAAGCAGGCAATAGCCAGAAATAAACGAGCGGATGACCGAAAAACCAGAACAGCGTACGGCTGAGCATGACATTAATCGTTGGAACCAGCCCGAGTGACCACGGGATAAGTTGGAACAGAACCTCAACCGCTACAGGAATCGTCGCAGTAATCCACAGGATATAAGTAGTGACCCCCATGTAGAGGAACAGCGGGGACGTTTTCCCTTTATTTTCGCGTTTCCATTTGCGATAGCTGGCAAAAACCCCGAATCCCGCCAGCCAGCTACCTACTACGAGCAAGGCAGAACCAATGTAAAAGTACGGAGATGCTTTCAGTGGTGCGTAGAACGTATACAGGACAGAGGCTTCATTCAGCAGAATGGTGACAACAGCCATCAACGTCCCTACTGTCATGAGAATCCAGCCGGCCCATCCAAATTTCAGAGCGGCTCCGTGCAAGGAACCACCTGTCGTGCGGGCGACTCCTGAGAAAATAAATCCGACGATGAAGTACGTTGTAAAAATAAGTGCCATCAACACGCCATGGGCGGTCAAAATTTGATAGTAATTTGTCCAGCTCGGGAGTTCCATGATTCCACCGCGAACCATTCCCTGTACCATCCCTGCTATAGCTGCCAATCCGAATGCAATATAAGCTACCCACACATAGGCCAAACTAAGACTTGCCGCAGAACGCTGAACCGGAACATGGGGGATTGTATCGTCGATCTTCCGTTCGATTACCATAGGATTCACCTACCTTTATTTCACAATAATCGTGGTCGCCATTACCTGATGACCTGCGCCACAGTATTCGTTACAAAGGATCAAATACTCACCTGGCTCGTCAAACGTGTGTGTCGCCGAGCTGATGTGTCCAGGCAGAACCATGAAGTTAATGTTGGTCTCTGGAATCTGGAATCCGTGAATAACGTCTGGACTCGTGACGTGGAAATTCACCGTTGCGCCAACCGGTATTTCCATCTTGGTCGGAGAGAAGCCGAACGCAAATGCTGTCATGTAAGCGTCGTATTCGTTGTCCCCTACCTGTTTCAAGCCTGGTTTATCAAAAGGAGGTGTCTCCGTAACCTTCTCCGGATCAATCATTTCCATATTACTTGGCGGAGCCATCCCCATAGCAAACGCATTGACGCACAACAGTACAATAAATAAGGCCAAACCACCTGCGCCAAGCATCAACCAGATTTTTTCATATCGATGCAAATGCATAAGTACCCTCCTTTACTTCCTTATTACGACCTATCCAGGAAAAGCCCGAATACACCCAACCAACCGACTAGAATAATGCCTCCAACGATCAGAACCGCGACAAACGTTCCCTTCAAGTCTTCCTGGTTCGTTTGCAGCTTGCTGGATTTAGATTTCTTGCCTTTCTCCGCCTTGTCAACTTGCGTCTCCATCGCGCTCTTCTCCTTTCCTACGTGCCTCATGGGCGCGGTGTAGTATTCACGCCTTCATTTTACCGCTGGAGCCCCTTGGAAGTAATTCGGGGAAATCCCCTAAAATGTTCCGGGAAACCCCTGATTTCGACCGTTTTATGACCGTTTTTGGTCACAAGTTCGACACAAAAAAAGACGACCCCTTAATGGGATCGTCTTTAACCCGTTTTACATTCTGCTGAGCCGATCGCATACGCTACTCAAAATCCAGCCAGCCCTTCTTAATCGCATACCGCACCAAATCAGGGCGGGTACGCAGGTGGAGCTTTTCCATTATATGCGCTTTATGCGATTCTACTGTCTTGACGGATACAGTGAGCTGCTCCGCAATTTCCTTGTTGCTGAAGCCTTTTGCAATCAAGACCAGCACTTCTTTTTCCCGATCAGTCAGGATGTCGTACTTGGCTTGCTCCTCACCGTTCTTGACCATTTGCAGAAATTCCTCGATCAGAGATTTCGTAGCGGATGGATACAAATAGGCCATGCCCTGATTGACCGAACGGATCGCCGTGATCAAATCGAGGTCAGGTGCGCTTTTTAAAATATAGCCGGCAGCTCCGGCTTGCAGTACCCGAAACAAGTATTCCTCGTCATCATGCATTGTAAGCACGAGCACCTGAATGTCGGGTGCCGTTTCCTTCAGTCTGGCAGTTGCCGTCAAGCCGTTTTCCCCAGGCGGCATGCTCAAGTCCATCAAGACAACGTCGGGCCGGACTTCCCATGCTTTTTCACATGCCTCTTTTCCGTCAGCTGCATAACCGACGACTTCCATGTCCTCCTGGGCGTTGATCAGCATCCCCAGCCCAGAGCGTACAATCGCATGATCATCAGCGATCAAGACGCGAATGGTCATTCCCTACCCCCTCCTTCGGCACCGGAATTCGGACGATCACCGTCGTTCCTTCCTCGGGTGCGGAGCGAATATCAACGGTACCACCAAGCAGCTGGGCACGCTCCTTCATGCCAAACACACCGAGACCTTTGCCGATGTTCAATGTTTTCTCTACTTCAAACCCTACGCCGTCATCCACAATCGTGACGACAATTTCCTTTTCCCTATTCTCGAACATGATTCCCAGATGGCTCGCCTTTGCGTATTTTGCTGTATTGGTCATGGCTTCCTGTACAATCCGGTATAACGCTGTTTCCATCGCAGCGGAGTATCTGCGTTTCTCCCCCTGAACATGCAACTCCACCTGGATATGAAACGTCTTTTCCACCCGTTTCATCAACGAACGTAATGCAGGCAGTAAACCAAGATCATCCAGTGCAGACGGACGCAGCTCCAGCGCCATGCGCTTCACTTCCTCCATCGCCTTGGAAGTCATATTCACCAATTCCGTGACATGGTGCATAACTGGCTCGCTCAATTCTCGTTGTCTGACTACGTTTAGTCCCACTAAAATACTATAAAGCGCCTGCCCTACGCCATCATGCAGCTCCCGGGCGATGCGCTTTCGTTCTTCTTCTTGTGCTTGGATCGCAAAATTCGTCAGCTTGTACTGATGGCGCTCTTTTTCCACTCGCTGTTGCGCAGACATATCACGCAAAATCATGACCAGCTTCCCCTGCGATTCATCCTCTAGTCTCGCAGAGCTGGCAGCGACAGGGTAATCTACACCCGATTTCGTTCGGAGCCTCATCTCGAATGAAGGCATTTGCACGCGCTTAAAAAAGCAATCCGTGCAGCTCTTTTCTTCCATACACGTTGCCATTCCGAGACACAGCTCGCAAATATGTTTATCTCGAATCAGCTCTTCTTCTGTCCAGCCCGTCATCTGCTCCAACGCAGCATTGGCCTTTACGATTCGTCCCTCATGATCAATCACCAGGATCGCATCGCTAGCGTTGGCAAAGATGGACTGCATCAGGGAGAGCACTTCACTCGACGTACCCATGCGCTCCTCCTTTTGAGACAATCATTCTATCGTTATTGTAAAGTTTCCATAAAAGAAAGTGTATCAGGAATTCCCTTATCATCATTCGAATTGACATTTTATTAAATTAGAATATCATCTAATTAGATGAGTAAAAAATATCCTGAAAGGAGCATTTGACATGCCAAGCACAACTCCCTTCCCAGCCCAAAGCGCTCGATTGGTGTTTCAGCCTGTCACGGAACACGATTTCCCCGAGCTGCTGACGGTGTACAATTCAAACCCCGATTATATGGAGTTTGCCTTTGGACAACAGGTCGTCACTCTACAGACAGTAGCAGATGACCATCAAGATAATCTGAAGCTTGCGGACTCCTACAGCTTTTCGATAAGAGAAGTACACGGTACCGAGATCATCGGGATCGCCCAGTTCATTTTGCGTAATCCGCGAGATGGGCACCCTTGGCTAGGTCTCATCATGCTGCACAGTGCCTACCAGAGTCACGGTTACGCTAGAGAATTCCTCGATACGTTAATCGCCTGGTACCGGGAAAACGGCTACACTTCTCTGCATCTGGCCGTTTTGGAGAAGAATAGCCGGGTCGTACCTTTTTACGAGAGATACGGTTTTGTTATCTACGAGGAAAGAGAGACGGAAAAACTCGGTCGCGTCATCTGTATGAAATACTCGATCTAGTCATGAACGCAAAAAAACGGGACAGCAAATGCCATCCCGTTCTTTCTCTTACTCTACTACGATTTTTTCAGCAGTGCCGATAGGCGGCAGGCTCTTTGTCATCATTGGGCCATAGAAGGCCACTACCTGCATATCTTCTTTCAGATCTGCTGGGGAGAGAACTTTGTTGTCACGCGCATTGATGATAACCGTTTTCTCGGTAATGTTCAGGTTGATTTTTTCTTGGGAGGTTTCGGTAATACCGCGACCCTCTACGAGCATTTTGTAATTGCCCTCTTTGTCAGCAGAGATGCTCGCTACTTTTCCAGTTGTTCCCAGGATGTCCTGAGTCTCCAAGCCGCCTTTTACCGTGATGCTGAGCACACTCGTTTGTGGCGGCAAGCTCATCGCCATGAATTTTTCGGTAGTAGCATCTACAGCCATACCCAGCTTCAAGTCTTCTGGCTTCAGTACTTTACCTGCTTCATCCGTGATTTTCGTATCTTCCGTCAGGTGCAGGATGATGCCAGACTCATAGATGTTCAGTGTAACGGAGTAGCCTTTGTCGGATTTGCTGATGTTGGTAATTGTACCTGTACGCATAGGAGCGATTTCGTCTTCCACTACAGTCACTGCATCATCGGTTACATTCACTTCTGCTTGCAGGATTTCGTCTACGAATTTAACTGGCACATATGTACTGCCATTCAGTACACGCGGCTCCGCTCCCAATGTTTTGTACATTTTTGCGAAAGGATAGCGATCCTCTCCTTCTTTTGCGTAGCTGGTGATCGCGCCTCTTTGCACTTCTGCTGCTTTTTCCTTGTCGTTCCAGCTTACTTTGAAACCGAGCGCTTCAGCAACGGGACGAAGTGGAACCAGTACGGTTTGTTGACCTTTATCAAAGATCGCATCTTGTGCGATTGCTTGACCGTTAATGTTAACGGAAAGTTCTTTTACTGGTTCGGAGGTTGCAGATACCACGCTAGTTCCCAAAACGGCCAGTGCCGCGATTGTCATCATGCCTGTACGGATTGTTTTCATGTTGTTTACGCCTCCAATGTTCTTTCTAGTTTTTGTGTGTCTCTATTCATTGGACGGCACCATTTCAGAAACGTTTCAATAAATTTTTCATAGATGTGTAATTCGTTCGCGTATAAGCGAAAAACATCACGGCTGGCTTGGGATTTCGTTGTTTCGTGGCATCGGCACATCGGGCTTGCCTGTCGGGTTGTCATACAAATAAGTCGGTACCTTGCCGACGATCAGGGCTTCAGAGACCGGGATTTGTGTGGTGACCGTCTGTTGCTGGGTCGCAAACGGGATAATGACCCGCAAATCGACCTCGACGTGAATGTAGACAGTCACCAGCACCATGTTGATCCCGGCTTGCTTCAGGCCTGTTTCCAGCTTGGTTTTGACGGCTCCAATCGGAACGAACGACACTGGAATATCAGGCCCAAGGTGCTCTAGAAAGACGTTTTTGGTAGCCAAGCCTAGTGGTATGGTTGTCTGGACATGCTCCTGCTCGAATTCCTTCAAGCGATTTTGAATACGCGCTGTCGTTTCCCCCACAATCCTGGAGTACTCTTTGAAATTAAAATTCACCGCTTTGATGCTTCCATTCTCGTCTTTCTCCATGAGGACAACTTCGTTGACGTCGAGACCCTGCTGAGACATGCGTTTGGTGACTGCATCGGTAATAGCGAGCTTTGCGACCTGCTCTGCCTTGGCCTGGGCAATCAACATCAACGTCGGCTCTACCCTGCGTTCCACAACGATAAACAAAACGATCAATACCACCATAATCAGCAGGAACCCAGCGAAAATTCTCCTTCTACGTCTTTTCCATCCTCCCCTTCTCACGCGCACGATGGCTCCCTCTCCCCTTTGGCGGCTCGGTTAGTCAGGACGAACCGTACGCATAGCTGGACGTTTCTCTTTGCTTGCGCGCTGTCTGCCGCCGGTAAGCACCCCACCGATTCCCGCGACAAACGTAGGAACTCCCGCCGCGACTAAAATTAATGCCCAATCGCGCAGATTCAGATCCGTTGTTTTGAAGATTGGCTGGAGTGTCTCCATGTATACGACACCGATCACGAGCACGATCGACGAAAGCACAGCCCAGACGAGGTATTTGTTTTCAAATACATTGCGGTGAAAAACGCTGTATTGACTCCGGCAATCGAAAACGTGAATTAGCTGCGCCATAACCAACGTGACGAAAGCGACAGTTTGGGCATGCACCAAGTCATTCGGATTCTCTTTGAGAGTCAGCCAGAACGCCAAGAGCGTCATAGCCCCGATGAGGAAACCACGGCTAATAATTTTCCAGCCCAACCCTCTGCTGAATATGTTCTCTGCCTTGTTGCGCGGCTTCTGATACATCGTGTCTTTCTCCGCCTGATCGACGCCCAGCGCCATGGCCGGTAAGCCATCTGTCACGAGATTGACCCACAAGATCTGGATCGGCACCAATGGCAAAGGAAGCCCGAGGAGCATTGCAAAAAACATGACGAGAATCTCACCTACGTTGGACGCGAGCAAATAACGGATGAATTTTCGAATGTTGTCATAGATGTTGCGACCTTCCTCGACGGCGGCAACAATCGTGGCGAAGTTATCGTCGCGCAGCACGAGATCGGCTGCTTCCTTCGTCACATCTGTACCGGTAATCCCCATCGCGATCCCAATGTCTGAGGTCTTGATCGCAGGAGCATCATTGACACCGTCTCCGGTCATGGCAACAACATGTCCTTGGCTTTGCAGGGCACGGACGATCCGCAGCTTGTGCTCAGGAGAAACACGGGCATAGACAGTCACTCGCTCCGCATACTCTGCGAGCTGCTCATCTGACATGCCATCTAGCTCACGCCCCTCCAGCACCTCTCCGTAGCCACGCATCAAGCCAATCTGCCGGGCGATTGCCTCTGCTGTTACCTTGTGGTCGCCTGTAATCATGACCGTCTTGATTCCTGCTTGATGGCACAGATTGATCGCTGGACGCACCTCTTCACGCGGTGGATCGATCATCCCGGCCAATCCGACAAAGACGAGATTGTTTTCCAGGGTGCCGATCGGCTGTCCCGGGCGGTAGCCTTGCAGTGTCTTATACGCGAAGCCCAGTACGCGCAGCGCTTTGCCTGCCATCCGTTCCGTTTGCTCCAATACTTGATGACGAAGCGTCGCGGAGAGTGGGATGAGCTCTCCCTTCCACAAAATGTGCGTCGATCTCGCCAGCAATGCCTCCGCCGCGCCTTTGGTCAGCAGGGAATACACACCGTCCGTTCCCTGTTCGACGACCGACATCATTTTACGGTCAGAATCAAAAGGAAGCTCCTCGACACGCTGTCCCTGACTCTTCTGGTTGCTACGCTCTGTATTGCCGCCCAATGCCTTCGCGGCAAGCACCTTGAGCGCACCTTCTGTCGGGTCGCCTACGACTTGCCAAAAGCGTGACGTCTTGCCCATTCCAAGCAGATTGCGCGTGCTTTGCTCCTCGCATGTCAAACGGGCGTTGTTGCATCGGTCTGCGATTCGGATCATTTGTGAGAGCGCTCCGTCACGGGCGGGAGATACCATTTTCCCTAGATAGTGAAAGGCTCCCTCTGGTGCGTAGCCGCTGCCGCTCACTTCATACGTGGAATCGCTGTGCCACACTTGGGTAACGGTCATTTTATTTTGAGTCAGGGTCCCTGTTTTATCAGAGCAAATGACAGAGGCGCAGCCCAATGTCTCGACTGATGGGAGTTTGCGTACGATCGCATTGCGCCGGATCATCCGCTGGACGCCAAGCGCTAGCGCGACAGTCACAATCGCTGGCAAGCCTTCCGGAATCGCCGCCACTGCGAGACTCACCCCGGCGAGGAACATCGTAAACAACTCATGACCATGCCAGACACCAGCAGCAATGACCACAATCGTCAACAGCAGTGCAACGACCACGAGAATTTTGCCCATTTGCTCCAATCGCAGCTGCAAAGGGGTTTCTGCTTCTTCCGCTGTATTCATCAAGTGCGCGATTTTCCCGATTTCCGTGCTCATCCCTGTCGCTACAACGAGGCCGTTCCCTGTTCCTCCAGTCACCATCGTGCCCATGAATGCGAGATTTTTTTGGTCGCCAAGCGGTACAGTTGATGCCTGGGCTGTCTCCAGTGTTTTCACGTTTTTACCGACGGGGACAGACTCCCCTGTCAACGCAGACTCCTCCACCTCTAGCCGATTGGCCGAAAGCAACCGTAAATCTGCGGGAATACGGTCCCCGGCCTCCAATTGCACCAGATCACCAGGTACCAGTCGCGAAGCCGGTATCATGGAAATGTGCCCACCCCGGATGACGCGCGCCATCGGGGATGCCAGCTCCTTTAGCGCTTGCAAGGATCGCTCGGCCTTGGCCTCCTGAATAAAACCGAGGATTCCGTTAATGAGGATGATCGCGATAATCGCAATCGCATCCAAGTACTCTCCAAGGAAGTACGAAATCAGTGTCGCGATGAACAGGATGAGTACCATAAAATCCTTGAACTGATCAACAAAGACCGAGTAGAGAGGCTTTCGCTTTTGTTCAGCCAACTGGTTGGCACCTTGTTTAGCCAGTCGCCGCTCCGCCTCCTGCTGAGTCAACCCTTGCGCAGCATCACTATGAAGGGCTTCGGTCACGTCGGCCGCCGCCAGCGTGTACCATTTTCGAATTGGCTGTGTATCCACCTACATCTCCTCCATCCACATCTCACTCCTTTTCATGTGTATGCAGACGAGCTAGAAAATAAAACAACCCGTCCATTTATCTGGACGGGTCTGTGATTTGGTTTGTCGGTTATTTCAAGCTTTTGGCTACACCAATGCAAATCAACAAAATCGGCGGCAGCCAGGTGAGTCGCGTCAACCAGCTAGCTTTTCCTGCGCGGCTGCCGAGGGCAATTCCTACCACAAGAAGCAAGGCACTCATCACTGCGATACAAAGGGCGACGAGCAGTGGCGAGTATCCCAAAAACGTAAGGCTGATGCCTGCGCCGAAAGCATCTAAAGACAGAGCAAGCCCCAACATGACGGCCTCCCAGCCCATAATATGCCCAGAACGGTCAGCATCGGCTTTGGACGGATCTTTTAAAATCTGGATCATGACACCAAAAATGCGGAACTGCGACAATAATACGATGGGTTCCTGCTCTTCCTGTTCTTCTGCAGCTACAACGGCATCGCTGCTCGCATCAGTAGACTCCTTCTGAGCCTCTGTCCCCGACCTTGTCGCAATGAGTCGCCACAGAGTAAATAAACCCATGAGGATCAAGACTGCGGCGCCAATATACTTGCCGATCTCGGGGGTTAACCATTCGGTGAGGGATGAGCCTACGAGCATGACACCATATACAACAGCAAACGAACAACCGGAAACGACGACGAGCGACAAAAAGGGCATTCTCATGTTCCGTAAACCATACGTCAATCCTACACTGACACTGTCCATGCTGATGGCCAGGGAAACGAGCAGGAGTGCGAGCCATCCGCTCATATGTGGTCACCTCTTTCCCATTGCCTATTAGGTATACGCGAAAAGCTCAGCTGATGTGCCAACAAATCATTGTCATCTCGATTGGAAAGTGCTACCATAAAATTAAACAACGTTTAAAACGTTGTTTAATAAATCGTTTTTGCTTCCAATAAAGAGGAGGTTGGTCATGTCACAGGTAGATAAAAACAGCGAAACGAAAGCGAAAATTTTGCAATCGACACTGGATTTGATCAAGATGGAGGGCTTCGAGAGTGTGACGGTGCGGAAAATCGCAGCCGATTCCGGTACTAACGTAGCTTTGGTTAACTACTATTTCGGTTCCAAGGATAAGCTCATTAATGAAGCCCTTAGTGCATTTCTAGGAAGCTTTACAGCCACATTTGATATTTTGGATAACACATCTCTACTTCCCCAAGAACGACTCAAGCAGTTTTTCATGAGCTACGTGCAGATCATCCAGCAATATCCCGAGCTGGTTTCCCGAATTTTTTCGCTTGGAGGCGCTGTATTCACATCTCAATATGAGTACGGCCAATTTCTAAAAAGCATCGGGTTCGTGAAGATTGAGGGAGTTTTGAAAGAAATGACCCGCGAAGAAAACCATGAAGTTCTCATGATGATGATCATGCAGCTGTTTGGAGCGATTTTTCTGCCAGCCTTGCTCAAGTCGATATTGTCTACAGGCGCTGGCATCGAGGTCGCTTCGGTAGAGCAACAGATTGATTTGTTATTCGCACGCTATTTTCATAAACAATAGGAAATAGGGGGAGAAACAGATGGGCTTTTTGCGAAAATATTGGTCTGATCTCGGTTTGTTGGTGGCAGTAGGCGTAGGTTTGTATGTCATGCTGCAATGGGGAACCCTTCCTGTTATCGAGCGGCTGTTGTGGCTAAGCTTCATCGCCATCCTTGTTCATCAGTATGAAGAGTACCGTTGGCCTGGATATTTTGCCGGCCTGTTTAATGGTTTGATTTTCAAAAGCAGCCATCCAGAGCGATACCCGCTGAATCCACAGTCTGCGATGATCATCAACCTCGTCATTGCCTATGTCTTTTATCTGGTTCCCCTCTTATTCCCGACGGTCATCTGGCTCAGTTTGGGACCGATTCTCATGGGCTTCTTCCAATTTATCTGGCATGGAATTTTTGCGAATCTAAAAGCCAAAACGCTCTACAATCCGGGCCTGTTCGCCGTTATCGTCTTCCACATCCCGATCGGGGTATGGTATATCAGGCACATTATCTCCACTGACATGGTAACGACGTCAGACTGGATCATCGGGACGATCTACTTCATCGTTGCGGTGTACATCCTCATTGTGAAGGGCAATATGTGGCTGAAGGACGAAAATTCCCGTTATACCTTTACTCATCAGCAGTTGGGGCCATATGTACACAAATCATAAAAACCAGCTCCTGTGATGAAAAGAAGAGGCCACTGTCGGCCTCTTCCTTTTCTTTGAACTATTTGATTTCAAAAGGTACTTCCCACTTCACGTCATGCTCCACCATATAGGTAGCGTAGGATACCGTGAGCTTTTTCAATTCTTGCTTCAAGAGCGGAATCGAGACCTCACCTTTGATCTGTACCCGTCCGTCCTTGTCTCTGGTGCTTTCAGTACTCACTGACGCAGAGTAAGCCTTCCCATTTTCATCCTTTACAAACCAATCCTGGTTCTCGACTATACCTTTTCCTAATGTACCCTCTATGGTCATTACGGCCTCACCTAGATCTTCGCCGTTACCTGGCTTCCATGCATAAGAAGAGAATGTAAAGGTACTGCCTGTTGACTCATCCTTGAAAGTCGCACCATTCTTGTCTAGTTCTGTTGGAACCAGATCAAATTTAGGCGAAGCCAGTTTTTTCTCATAAATCTTCTGAAGCTCAAGCTTTAATTTTTGTTCGCCCTTTATCGGGCTAAATGTATGCCACCAATTCAAAACATCGCCTTTTGGTCCTTCTTCCGCTTCTTCTTCTGTTCTCGGTGTCCGAAGAACATTCTCCTTTTTATCAAGCCCATCATCCAATGATTTCATATCCCAAGCTGCTACTACTTCCCCTTTTTCATTGGTGATTTCGTACATCATATTCTCTCCCGAAAAAGCAGGATCACGCTCTTTTTCAGTGATATGGCCGCCTCGCGGGTTTTTCCGATCGTATAGGATCGACGTTCGTTCAACGTCCAAATAAGCTGATTTTGGAGAAATAGTATCCAGCATGATCCGTGTCGCACTTGGGGAAAATTCGATATTTTTCAGTTCAATCCCTAGACCTTGTGGCGATTGAAAAGCCGTATTCTGGAAGACAACCGTTTTCGTCGCTTCCTTGGCTTTCTTCATATCAATCGGAATTTCCAAAGACCATTTTCCTGTCTTACCTGCAATTTCTGTCTGTTCCAAATACAAGGTCAGTTGGTCGGGAGTAGCTTCAGGTGATTCGAAAATCTCGTTCAAATACCGCTCCGTGATGAAAAACTGTCCATAACTTTTCCATCCATTTCCAACTTCTTCCAACCAATCTTTTCCGTTCGAATCAATCAGCTTCGCTTCCAGAAGATGATCCTCAATCTTGTTACCGCTCTCGTCGTACAAGTCGTAGATAACGGCGATCCTCATCGAGTCTGCCAGAAGCTCTTTTGCTTCAACCGTAATTCCTTGATCCGTCGCCTTTTGCTCCAGCTTTTGGACAAGGCCTTTATAGACAGCGTTTTTCATCCCTTTATCAGAGTTCTCTTCCATCTGAAACAAGCTGTTCACGTAGTTTGCAAATGTAGGTGATACAACCGTTCCTGTCACCACCAATGCCGTAAGTCCTGCTACTACCAATCCTGTCTTCTTCACAATATCCCAGCCCCTTTGTCTTCTAGTTAGGGAGGAGCGCTTTCGCGTAGAACGTGGAGGAACTGCATCAGACAGCTTATCCATGACCTCATCTGTAAACGCATCGAGTACAGGAGCCTCCGGAATGTCAGGAAAATCCTCTTCCTGCATGCCTTCTACCCACTCTTGTAGGTGCTTCTGGCATTGTGGGCAATTTTCTACATGTTGCTCCAATCCTTTGCTCTCGGCAGGGGCCAGCTCATCGTTTACGTATAGCTTCAATTGATTAAACATGAAGCATTTCATAAATAGCTCCCCCTCCCATCGTTTTCGTCAGGCTGTCTCTCATCTTTTTGCGGGCGCGGAATAATCGCATCTGAACGGAGCTCTCCGAGAGAGACAGTTGCTCGCTGATTTCCCGATACGACAGACGATGGATATAAAACAGGACGAATACCTCACGATACTCCTCATCCAGCAGCATGATGCTACGTTCCAGCTCGGCGTCCCGTTCCTTTTTCAATAAAGTCGTCTCTGGCGTGTCTTGGTCAATCAGCTGCTCCTCATCGATTTCTACCTGTTCTGTCCTTTTGCGTTTTCGCATTTCATCGAAACAATGATTGCTCGCAATTCGATACAGCCACGACGAAAACTTGTACTCAGGCCGATAGTCGTGTAAACGATAAAAGGTCTTGATAAACACGTCTTGAGCCAAATCCTGTGCGTCTTGCATGTTGCCGATCATCCTGTACAAATAGCCAACCATCTTGCCCTTGTATCTGTCGACAATTTGTCTGTACTGCTCATGATCGCCAGCCAGGATTTGCTCGATTAGTTCCTGATCGTCCGGCATTTTGCTACTCCTCCATCTATCACAGATCAAGCCAGCGGGGAATGCTGCGCAGCTTCCGTTTTGGTTGATTCATAAGCTAATACGGATCGGCTGGAAAAACCTTTCTCTTTTTTTGAATAAATTCTTTAAATTACCAAAAACCTTTTGATTAAACGCGAAAAGAAGAGGCTTTTCTCAGCCTCTTCTCTCATTCGATCTATTTGATTTCAAACGGTACTTCCCAATTCACGTCGTGCTCCACCGTATATTCAGGATAGGAAATGGTAAGCTTTTTCGGTGCTTGCTCCAATTTCGGAATGACCAGCTCGCCTTTGACCAGCACGCGTCCATCTTTGTCTCTAGTGCTTTCTGGTCTCAATGTCGCATGGTAAATCTTCCTATTTTCATCCTTTACATACCAATATTTGATGGAGACCATGTCTTTTCCTAGTGTACCCTCTACAGTTATCACAGTCTTACCTTTTTCCTCCCCGCTAGCAGGTGTCCACAATGTCCTTTTGCGTCTTCGCATTTCATCGAGACAGTGATTGCTCGCGATTCGATACAGCCATGAAGAAAACTTGTGCTCAGGCCGATAGTCTTTCAATAGGTAAAAGGTTTTGGTAAACACGTCTTGAGCCAAATCCTGTGCATCCGGCATGTTACCGATCATTTTGTACAAATAAGTAACGATTTTGCCCTTGTACCTGTGGATAATCTGACTGTACAACTGATGATTGCCAGCCTGGATTTGCTCGATTAGTTCCCGATCCTCCGGCATTTCTACTACTCCTCCATCTATCACCGATCAGCCTTTGGGGAATGCTGCGCAGCTTCCGTTTTGGGTGATTCACAACTAGTACGAATGGGATGGAAAATCCTTTCTCATTTTTTAAAAAAATCTTTTTTTCCTTTTAAAAGTGAATGGAGTCAACATTGTGGAGGAGAAGAAAAAGCACAGTTCTCTTCGACTCTGACACGCCAGTATGGGGGATTGACTGTCCGTCTCCACTTTAAAAAGAGGACCGTCGAGCCAAAGCCACCCTACGGGCGGACGTTTCTCAGGGAAGAAGTGTTCGACAAGCGTGGTCCTCTTTTTAAAGTTCCGACTGGGAAGGCGTTGTCAAGGTCTGCGAGCCCTGTGCTTTTTCTTCTCACCAGCTTAGTAAGTTTATCGATACCTTTTAAAACTTAGGAAGATCCAAAAAAAGAGCTCGACAGCCTGAACGAAATCAGGACTGCCGAGCTCACTCGTTATCGAATTTATTATTTCATAGATGGGAGGGCATTAAGCACGTGCAGATAGTGCCCGAGCGAGCAACTCTGCCAGTCTCCGCGCATACTCGCCAGCGGTATCCCTCGCCCCTGAAAACTCTGTCACTTCCATACTGGTCACGCGCGAATCTCGCAGAATAGTCGCAAGCAATGTCTCCGCTTCGGACAGCGACAATCCAATCTCACTTGGGGAATAGGCAGCTGCCATTGCGTCTTTGTGCATAATATCTACGTCGAAATGAACGAGGATTTTGGCATCAGGCGGGATCGATTGGAGCATATGAGAAACTCGCTCCACGATGCTTCCTTCTGTGAGCTGAGCCAAGGTCATGATCTCTACGCCAAACGTCTCCGCAGGCATCTGCTGGCAGCCGACAAGGCGGATTCGCTCTGCATCCCAGCCGCTTGGTTCGATCCATTGTCCGCGATCCTGAAGCAAAAACCACAATCCCATCCCTGCTGCCCCAATACAGCGAGAAGCCGATGGAACTACTGCATCCAGATGACCGTCAAGCACCAGCAGATACGCCCTCTCTTGATGAATAGCCCGATGAGCCTGCGCCGTTGCAACGATCAAGCTGCAATCGCCACCGAGCATCAAGACAAAGTCGTCTGTATCGATCCACTCTTGCGCGTCCTTTTGCAGCAAATCCCAAAACATACGCGGAGCCGGCCAATTACGAACCGGCGGAATATTATGGCGCGGCAATTCATCGGGAAGATGCAGATTTCCTACATCCTGCACATCCAAGCCATACTGCTGCAACTGCTCGATCAATCCTGCTGTACGAAGTGCGTCCGGAGCTAATTCTGTACCAGAGACATACGCCCCTGTGAAATGCGGGATACCAGCCACTTTTACTTTTATAAATAGTCCCTCCCAAGGAAATTCATGGTATGAATGTCCTTAGAAGTATATCACAGCTTGGCTTGCAATAATTGGATGAGATCACTGACAGACGGCTGTAACCAACGATCTGGCATGGATGCTTTTTCCCCGCGCAGCAATTGGCAAGCGAGCGCATTCGGATGGACATCTGCACTTAAAAAATACACCTGGTTTACAGGTTGCGGGAGCGCGTCCATGACTTCCACATATTTGTTGACGTACACCTGCAACGCATCCCGATAGGCTGGAGTGGTTAGTGCCGCGCCACACCACACGTCAATTCCGGTCAACGCCTTGGCATGAGCTGCATCCAAGCTTTTTGCGAGCGAGCAGACAACGAACAACAGCTTCTCTGGCGCCAGCTTGAACCGCTTCTGATACTGCTTGGCAAAACGGGCAAGTGTCGCATTCCAAGACGGTGTATCGTAGCTGCCGAGATCCGGGATGCATTTGAGTGCTGCTACCAGTTGTTCGTCTTTTTTCATAAACAACAGACCGTCGATCACTTGAAACGAAAGCCCGGCCAACTGCCCAGACAAAAACTCACCCACCCGCTCATGCATGACGCGAGAGATTCGCTGTGAGGATTTGCGCTTTAGCTTTTGCCGTATGCGCACCTCTTCTTCCTCCAGGTAGACCCGTATCAGCCTGGAAAACAAATCTGCCTCCGTAGTTGGCTCTAGTATCAGGCACTCCAAACGGCTATAGGCGTCTGCCACGCTTTGGTCCCATTGCCCTTCTTTTTCTGTGCCCATCATTAACCTCCCTCACATCATATCGGGTGCGTGATCGGCCACGACCAGCACATCCATGTGTCGGACCTCCCGCAATAATCGCTGGATGACCGAACCCTCGAGAATTTCCTTCCATCGAGTCCGTGCCGACTGCCCGATGACGACCTGTGTCGTTCCTTTTTCGTTCATATGCAAAATCAGCTTGGTGAAAACCTTGCGTCGGGAAGGGGCTTCGTATCGTTCGAAACGACCTCCGAGCCGCTCTGTTAGTGCCTTCAGCTTCGCCAGCTGTGTCTCTTCCTCTTCTGTCAGCGACGGATGATCCTGCACGTAAGCGACATGCCAGGACGCCTTCAACCGATACGCAATCCGGAACCCTCGGCGAATCAATCGTTCACTGTCTGCGCGCAAATTCACACAGACAAAAATGACTTCCTGCTGCCTCCAAGGCCCGCGCAGTGTTCGGCGCTCCCACGCCTCCAAGCGTTCGTCGACGTCATCCGCCACTTCACGCAAGGCCAGCTCTCGAAGCGCGATCAAATTCCCTGTTTTGAAAAAGTTGGTCAGCGACTGCTCCACCTTTTCCATCGCGTAAATATTGCCCTCCCGCATCCGCTGACGCAGTGCTTTGGGGGAAATATCAATCAGCTCTACCTCGTCTGCTTGATGCAGAATATGGTCCGGCACCGTCTCTCGCACGCGGATTCCCGTAATTTGCTCGACGCTGTCGTTTAGGCTCTCGAGGTGCTGAATGTTCATCGTGGATATAACGGAAATACCCGCAGCCAAAATCTTCTCGACATCGTGGTATCGCTTCTCATAGGCACTCCCTGGCACATTCGTATGTGCCAGTTCATCCACCAGTACGACCTCCGGATTTCGCCGGATAATTTCGTCCGTGTCCATTTCTTCCAGCGTTACGTTTTTGTACGGAATGCGCTTGCGCGAGATGAGAGGAAGTCCCCCTACCTGCTCAATGGTTTCTTTCCGTCCATGCGTTTCCAAAAGCCCAATCACCACATCGATGCCATTTTCGGCGAGCTCGTTGCCTTCTCTCAGCATCGTGTACGTCTTGCCGACACCAGGTGCAGCTCCTACATATACTTTTAGCGTCCCGCGCTTGATTTTCCCGATTTCCTCCTGCATCTCCTCATCGGAGAGTCGTCGGTACGGATTGGCCGTTATCGCTTGTTCTCGCTTGGTCGGCATGACGCGCTCACCGTCCCGCTCGGAACGATCCGCCACGATCAAGATATCGATATTTTTCGTTTGCCGAAGAATCTTATGAACGATGGAGCCGTACCATATCTCTTCCCAGCGTGTACGCTTGGATTGCCCCATGACGATTCGGGTCACATTATTCTCCATCGCATAAGCGACGAGCTCGTTTGCTACGTCCTTTTCACGTGCAAGCATCTGCTCTTCAAAGGTACCTCCGACTTTGTCCACGAGCTTTCCGATGGATCTCTTAAAAGTCGCTTCTTCCTTCGTCAGCTTCTTGGATAAAGGGAGAAAACAGACGACCAAGAGCTCTCCGCCGAGCCGCTTGGCAACCTGTTGTCCACGTCGAACCAATATCGAGCCGTTCCAATGATACTGGGCAGAAACCAGCACCTTCTCTGTGGCTCCTGAAGCCCCCACCATGCCGTGCTTCTCCCGATAATCCTCCAAATCCTCGTTTACGCCCGTAGCTACGAATCGAAGAGCGAGTTCCCGCAGCATATGCAGATTGTCTCTGCGAAACAACGGATGCTTGGTCCGAGTCGGGTTGCGATCGTCTTCTTGCAGCCGTTTCAGAATAGCTTCTGGCGTAACATCGAGCAGTTTCACCTCGTCTGCCATGGCAAGCGTATCTTCCGGGACACATTGGTCGATCCGTACCTCTGCCTTCGTCAGTCGCTCAGCCATCTCTTTCATCCCGGCCAATTCGTAAATGTTGACCGTCGCAATCACACTTATATTGTGGTTCAGCAAATACTGAACATCATCTAAGCTGGTTGGTCGCGGGGCATCTGGACGATTGCGATGAGCCAAACCGTCTACGAGCACAACTTCCGGATCTCGTTCGATAATGGCTGCAACGTCCAGATCATGTCTCGCTTCCCCGAGGGAATACCAGATGATTGGCTGGATTTGCTCCAAGCCTTCCCGCTTTTGCGCCAGCTTGGGATGAGTGGCCTCACCTGAGCCAGCTACGACTACATCAATCCCTTTTTTCTTCAGCGTCTGCCCTTCCATTAGCAGGTGATAGGTTTTCCCTGAACCACTGACTGCCCCCAGAATGATTTTCAGCCTGCCCCGGTGCATTCTGGAGATGGACTGCAAGATTTCCTCCGGGGACTTTCGCCGAAACTGCTCTACCATCTCGCAGCCCTCCTTCTATCTTTACTTCTTCAATTCGTCCAAGGCCAAATTCAGCTTCACTACATTGACACGCGGCTCCCCGAATACACCCAAGCTTCTTCCGTCTGTATTGGCTTCAATCAGTGCCTGTAGTTGTACCGGTTCGAGATTCCGCGCTTTGGCTACACGCTCTACTTGTATCTGGGCAGCTTTTGGCGAAATATGTGGGTCCAGACCGGAAGCGGAGTTGGTCAACAAATCAGCCGGGATGTCCTCCTGCTTCACGCCAGGATTCGCTGCCAGAAACGCGGCGATATCCTTTTGCGTACGTTCGATCAGGGCTGGGTTGGATGGCGCATAGTTGTTCGAGCCAGAACCTGCCGCATTATTATCAATAGAAGAAATGCGTCCCCAGAAGTACTTCGGATCGGTGAAGGTCTGCCCGATCAGCTCGGAGCCGACCACCTTGCCGCTCGCATCGGTGATGAGACTACCACTTGCTTGTGCAGGCATGACAACCTGTGAAATACCTGTCATCGCCAGCGGGTAGGCAATGCCGCAAATCAGCAGCAAAACGAGGCTGAGACGCAAATTTTTCAATATCATATCGGTTCACCTGAGCTTTCTTTTTTCAATATGAGTTACACCAGATTCAATCCGGTCAAAATCAGGTCAATCAGCTTGATGCCCACGAACGGAACGATAATTCCTCCCAATCCATAAATCACTAGATTGCGGCTAAGCAGCTTTGTTGCGCTCATTGGCGTGTATTTCACGCCTTTCATCGCCAGCGGAATCAGGATCGGGATGATGATCGCATTGAAGATCAACGCGGACAAAATCGCACTTTGCGGTGTAGCCAGGCCCATGATGTTGAGCGCACTCATTTGTGGGATCGCCAGCATGAACATCGCAGGAATGATCGCGAAGTATTTCGCTACGTCATTGGCGATACTGAACGTCGTCAATGCACCGCGTGTCATCAAAAGCTGCTTGCCAATCGCTACGACCTCGATGATCTTAGTCGGGTCAGAATCCAGATCGACCATGTTCGCTGCTTCCTTCGCCGCTACCGTACCTGTATTCATCGCCAAACCGACATCGGCTTGTGCGAGAGCTGGCGCGTCATTCGTACCGTCACCTGTCATGGCGACCAGCTTGCCTGCCGCTTGTTCTTTGCGGATCAGTGCAATCTTATCTTCCGGCTTGGCTTCGGCTACGAAATCATCCACACCTGCTTCGCGGGCAATCGTCGCTGCTGTCAGCGGGTTATCCCCCGTGCACATGACTGTACGAATTCCCATGCGGCGCAGCTCTTCAAAGCGTTCGCGCATGCCTGGCTTTACGGTATCTTTCAAGTAAATCAAACCGAGAATCGTATTTCCTTCTACTACAGCCAATGGCGTGCCGCCCGCCGTTGCAATTCGGTTTGCTTTTTCATCCAAGTCAGCAGGGATGTTGCCCCCTTGCTCTACCACGTATTTTTTGATGGCGTCGACGGCCCCTTTGCGGATGAGTACGCCGTTTGCCAGATTCGTTCCACTCATTCTTGTTTCAGCGCGGAACTCCACGCCTTCGGAACCAGGCAATTTCAGTTCAGTAGGTGCCAGACCTTGTTTTTTCGCCAGCTCTACAACAGAGCGTCCTTCCGGTGTTTCATCATGAACCGAGCTTTGTGCAGCTACGCGGTTCAATTCTGTGCTTTTGCTGTCGCCTACAGTGACAAACTCGGCAGCCATCCGGTTACCATGCGTGATCGTTCCTGTTTTATCCAAAATAATCGTGTTGATGTCACCAGATGCCTCTACGGCTTTACCAGACATGGCGATGACGTTAAACTGTGTGACCCGGTCCATACCCGCAATCCCAATCGCTGACAAGAGTCCGCCAATCGTGGTCGGAATCAAGCAAACGAGCAAAGCAATCAGTGTCGCAACCGGAATGGCTGCATTCACATAGTTCGCAATAGGCTGCAAGGTCGTGCAGACGATCAGGAAAATCAACGTCAAGCTGACCAACAGCGTATTCAACGCGATTTCATTCGGGGTCTTCTGTCTTTTCGCGCCCTCTACCAACGAAATCATGCGATCCAAAAACGATTCACCGGGATCCGTCGTCACACGGACGCGGATGCGGTCACTGACGACACGTGTACCTCCTGTGACAGAGCTGAAATCGCCACCTGCTTCTTTAATGACCGGAGCGGATTCACCCGTAATCGCTGATTCGTCCACAGAGGCGACACCCTCGATGATTTCCCCGTCGGAAGGAATCAGCTCGCCTGCTTCCACGATGACCAGATCGCCTTTTCGCAGTTCTGTGGAACTGACGACTTGAATGCGACCATCTTTCCCTACTTTTTTTGCTTGCGTGTCCTGCTTCGTTTTTTTCAGGCTCTCTGCCTGTGCTTTGCCACGACCTTCTGCCAATGCTTCTGCGAAGTTGGCGAACAAAATCGTCACGAACAGGATAAAGCTGACAACGCCGTTGAAAAACGGGTCCGAAGCTCCCCCAAACAAATTGGGTGCAAACGTCAGGAGGAGCGTAATGAAGAACCCGATCTCTACCACGAACATGACAGGATTTTTCATCATCACACGCGGGTCCAGTTTTTTGAAAGACTCGACAAAGGCCCGCTGGTACAAATCTTTAGGAAGCGCAACCGTGCGCGTTCTACTCATGGAAAATTACTCCTTTGCCTCTAGTATTCATTTTCAAATCGAAGTTCAAAAAGTCAGCTTTATGAACTACCTCTTATTAGCGGATCGTGAGCCACTCGGCGATTGGGCCGAGAGCAAGCACAGGCAGGAATGTCAGTGCGCCTACGATCACCACAGTCGCAATCAGAATCACTGTGAATACACTATTATCTGTGCGCAGTGTACCCATCGTTTCCGGTACCGGCGTTTTTGCGAGCAAGGAGCCTGCTACCGCCAGCATCGTAATGATCGAGACGTATCGGCCGAACAGCATGACGAGTCCGGTAGATATGTTCCAGAATGGCGTGTTGTCACCCAATCCTTCAAAACCAGAACCGTTGTTAGCTGCCGAGGAAGTGTATTCGTATAGCACTTGTGAAATGCCGTGGAAGCCTGGGTTCGACACTGCGGATGATCCCATTTCTGTCGCCAATGCAATGGCGGTCGGCGCCAAAATAATCAGGGGATGAACGAGAATCGCGATGGCGATCAGCTTCATCTCTTTTCCTTCAATCTTGCGGCCGAGGAATTCAGGCGTACGCCCTACCATCAAGCCCGCCAAGAATACAGCCAAAATCGCATACATCAAAATGTTAATCGTTCCAACGCCATCTCCGCCGAATACGCAGTTGAGCATCATTTCACCGAGTGGAACCAAACCGCCAAGTGGCGTCAATGTATCGTGCATGTTGTTCACAGTTCCTGTCGTTGCCGCTGTTGTCACGGCAGTGAACAAGGCGCTTTGTGCGATACCAAAACGGACTTCTTTTCCTTCCATACTGCCCATTACTTGTGACAGGCCAGCTCGTTCCAGCGCCGGGTTGCCGTTTACTTCATTGGCATACGCCGTAATCAGAAACGCCAGGAACATCACGAACATCGCTCCAAAAATAACCCAGCCTTGCTTGCGGCTCTTCGCCATGAAGCCGAATGCGAATGGCAGTGACGCCGGGATCAAGAACATTGACAAAATTTCGATCACGTTTGTTAGCGGTGTCGGGTTTTCAAATGGATGCGCGGAGTTTACCCCGAAGAATCCGCCCCCGTTTGTTCCCAAATGCTTGATCGATACGAGGGAAGCGACCGGACCGCGAGCGATTTGTTGCTCCGTTCCGCTTATGGTTGTCGCAGTTGCCGTCGGCTCCATCGTCTGCGGCACGCCTTGGGACACCAAGAGCAATGTCACGATAATCGCCAGTGGAATCAACACTCGTGTATGAGCACGTACCAAGTCAACGTAGTAGTTACCGATGCTGCGCTGCCCTGTCAGGCCGCGCATGAAGGCCATCACGACCGCGATCCCTGTCGCTGGCGTCGTAAACATCAGGAAAATAATGACCAGCATTTGCGATAGATACGACAATCCGCTCTCCCCGCTGTAATGCTGAAGATTCGTATTCGTCAAAAAGCTGACAGCCGTGTTAAAGGAAAGCAACGGCTCCATCGCCGCGATTCCACTTGGGTTTCCCGGCAGCATCCCTTGCAAACGAAGCAAGAGATAAGCAATAGCTACCATCGAAATGTTGCTGACCAGAATAGCCATTGCGTACTGCTTCCAGGTCATATCTGCTACGCGAATACCAGATATCTTGTATATCGCTTTTTCCACTCCGCCAAAAACACGGTCCAATCGGGTCGTCTCCAGCGAAAAGGAGCGTGCCAAATATTTTCCCATCGGTATGGCGAGCACGAAAAGCACCACCAAAACCAATGCTATTTGTATAAAGTCCACGACAGTTCCTCCTACTCCCTCTAAAAAATGGTTCCAAATAAACGAATGCCTCGGATAACCCCTAGTATTTTTCCGGGTAAATCAATGCGTGGCACAGGTACATCGCAAGCCCTGCCACAATCAGCAGCAACCAGATCATTTCTCTTTCCCTCCCTGTTCTCTTACCACGGCGTCACAAAACTTGATGAGTGCAAAAAATACACCGAATGAAAGCGCCAAGAGCAGTATGGAAACCACGTCCATGCAATGTCCCTCCTTTTTTCCGTACTAACTATTCCGTGAAGTCTGGTCGGATCGTCTCTCTCGCTTCCCTCTGTACAGGCTTCCTTGTAAAGGTAGTTCAAAAAGTTGTCTTTTGATCACGAAGTAGTCCTGAGGGCTTATGCGACATCGAAAGTGTCGTTCACCTTCAAAGTCCGGTGCTCATGTAGGTCCCCTACACTCCGCTCCTCCTTCATCAGGTTCTCGCCACTTTCTCGGTGCTGAAAAGCCAACTTTTTGAACACACATTTTTTTGAAAAAACCTGCCATTTGGGAAAAAAATAGACCAATGCTTACGATTTCCCCGAAAGATCGTCACATTTAACCGAGCTGAAGATAATCAGACGAACGAAGTCGCCCGCTTCCCGCGGCAAATAAAACAATCCTTTGTATCGGAGAAAAAGTACTCATTGGTCTACCTAACGCCCAGCCGACTTGAAGTTGCCTTCTTTGCGTTTTGTCTCCCGTTTCCTTTTTCCGAAAACAGCTATTTACTTGTAAGTAAAAACGGTCATTGGCCGTTTTTGAGCAAAACGAAAAGACCTGCATTACGTTTCGAGTCAACCCTTGTCGTCCCTCAATGGATAACAAAAAGGCCTCCTCAAACAGGCGGTCTTTAGACCTCCCTCGCTTTAGCCGACGAAGTTAGCTGACGGGTAGGATGGCGAAAGAGTTTCTCATCCCTCCCACGATTCATGCGTGGGATTAACCCCTACTGATTGGGTCCTCCGTTCCCGAGTGCCTCGGGATTTGGCCATATTTGCAATTGTTGGTTACGAGTCTCATTATACGTCCGGCATAATCGGATGTTAATGTCCTATTTCAGTCTTTTTCACACGATTTTTGCGTTCTTTATCCGTGTAAGCGATTTAAACCTATCAGGCCTCATCCGATCATGATATTTCATCGTTTCTCTCCTTTTTTCATTTTATTTTCCCCATACCGCGAGAGCAGTCGTGCCTAATTGTTGCATCCATTCTTCCAATTGCTCCGAAGGTAACGGCTTACTACAGTAGTAGCCCTGCATTTCATCACACTGCTGCTCACGCAAAAAGGCCAGCTGAACTTCGTTTTCCACCCCCTCAGCCAGTACGTTCATTTGCAAGCTGTGCGCCATGGCTATGATCGACTTGGCGATGACAGCATCTTCGTTTTCTGTAATATCATTCACAAACGACCGATCGATCTTCAAGCGGTTAATGGGAAAATCACGCAAGTAGCTTAGCGAGGAGTAGCCTGTCCCAAAATCGTCGATGGACAGCCATATCCCTAGATTTTTCAGCTCATGCAGGATTCCGATGAACCGCGTGGCGTTTTGCATGACGGCACTTTCTGTAATCTCTAGCTCCAGAAATTGCGGTTGCATCCGCGTTTCTTGGAGCACCTGTTTGATCATGCCAACCAAATTCTCCTGCTGAAATTGGCGGGCTGATAGATTCACCGCTATACGCAAGGGAGGATAGCCTGCTTCTGCCCATGCTTTGTTTTGCTGACAAGCCGTTCGAAGCACCCATTCCCCAATGGGTACAATCAAGCCAGTCTCTTCCGCCAAGGGGATAAATTCGGCTGGCGAGACCATGCCCCATTCAGGATGCCGCCACCTGAGCAGAGCCTCCACTCCGACCACCTGATTCGTTTTGCAATCAAGCTGCGGTTGATAATGCAGGCAAAACTCATTGCGCTCCAACGCCTTGCGCAGCTCCTGCTCGACTGCCAGCCGTTCCGCCGCCTGAAGGCTCATCGTAGACGAATACAGGTTGTACCGATTCCTCCCCTTTTCTTTGGCACTGTACATAGCGGCATCCGCATGCTTCATGAGGGTTTGCGTATCCTCTCCATCTCTCGGGAAAATACTGATCCCGATACTTGTCGTGACAATGCATTCCCGATCCTCCACCTGAAGCGGCGACTGCAAGGACGCAATGATCCGATCCGCCAACGCAATCACCTCTATCTCGTCAGCAATCGCAGGGAAAATCATCGTAAACTCATCCCCGCCCATGCGAGCCAATATGCCTGCCGAGCCGACATTTTCCTTTAATCGATGAGAGAGCGACTGGAGCAAGCAGTCCCCGAAATAATGCCCCAAGGAGTCGTTGATGTATTTAAAACGATCCAAATCAAAAAACAAGATCGCCATCATCTGCCCTTGCTGCTTCGCCTGGGATAGCGCAATTGTCAGCTCCGCCTCGAAAAGTCGACGGTTCGGCAAATCAGTCAGCGCATCGTAGTACGCCATGTGATTGATTGTCTGCTCTGCCTGCCTGCGATCCGTCACGTCGCGGATAATCCCGCGCAGCCCCGTGATACCACCCGATTTTTCGCTGATTTTCACAATGGAGCCCTCCACTAAGCGCCTCTGACCGTCACGCTGGACAAACGCCCAGTCAATTTGCTGGACAGGCGTCCCGGTATGCGACACCCACCGAAACGCGTGCTTTAGCTTCAGGGCATCTTGCTTGCCCACGTACTCCTGATAGCTTGCTCCCAACAAAGCATACGCAGGTGCTCCAAGTATTTCAGAGAGTGCAGGATTCACAGCGAGAAACCGACCTCGCTCGTCCAATTCGTAATAACCGTCTTTGATGCTCTCCAATATCGAGCGAATCTTCCTTTCCTCGTTCTCCCAATACGTTTGTTCCAGCTGATGCGTATCACAGGCATACCTCAGCGCCATGCGATAGCAGATAGCCATGATGATCAAGATAGGCGCTAATCCGGCCAGCCATACACCTCCTCGCGTTTCCTCCGTCAAGAAGAGCAGCAACAAGACGATGACAAGCATGAGCGTGGCAACCGCAGCAGCCAGCTTTAGCGCTATTTGTTTCTGCCTCTCGATCCGTTGCTGCTCTAGCCATAGTCCCATACCCATCACCTATGTCTTGAATCTGCGAATTAAACTTTTTTGCTGGTGCGCCAGCTTGCTGAGTGAATCAATGCACTCACGAAACGCCTCCACCGCACTGTTTTGCTGATAGGCCGCTTGTGCCACTTGATCAGCCCGCTCAGACGCCACCTTCGCGATTTGTGCCAGCTGACCCATTTGAGCGGTCACCGTCACCGTTTTGCCCGAGGTATGATCCAGACCTGTCGCGACTTGGTTAATGTGCATGGATACTCGCTGGACAGCCAGACTAATTTTTGCAAAAGCATCCCCTGCTTCCTTTACGACCGTCACGCCAGAAGCGACCTCTGTATTTCCCTCTTCGATGGACCCTACTGCCCGGGCAACGTCCTGTCGCATCTGTTCGAGCATGTCGGCAATCTGCTCCGCCGCTTGTCTGGATTGATCTACGAGCTTTCTCACCTCCCCGGCTACGACGGCGAAGCCTTTGCCTGACGCTCCCGCTCGTGCCGCTTCAATCGCGGCATTGATCGCCAAAAGATTCGTCTGATTCGCCATCGCCTTAATGATAGCTACACACGCTTCAATCTCCCTTGATCGCGTGCCCAGCTGCGTCACAGCTTTCTCTGTCGTGGTAAAAGCAGCCGCAATGTCTGCCATCTGCTGCACGGTTTTCGCGATGACTTCCGTTCCTGTTTCGGCCGCCGCAGAGGCACTTGTGGCTGATCCGAAGACATGCTGCGCGTACTCCTCCATTTGCTTCACAGCTTCTTCTACGCGTTCCATCGAATCGACGGTTTGATCGGAGCCTTTCATTTGCTCTCCAGCGCCATCTACCAGCTCTTGCATGGCTGCGACAACCGATCGGCTGTTTTCCGTTGCTTGCAAGGCATTCGTCGCCAGTTCCTCGGAAGCATTCGCTACATGATCCGCTCCCGTACTGATTTGCCCGATCAAATTACGTAAATTACGGGCCATCTGGTTAATCGCTTGCGCTACCTGACCCACCTCATCCTGCGTGGCGATCTGAATCTCTGCTCCTGTCAAATCTCCTGCCGCCATTGTTTCTGTCGCATCGGCAATGACACGAATGGATCGGCTAATTTTTCCGGAAATGATCCAGCCCAATCCGATGATCAAAGCAAACATCCCAACACTCGTCACATAAATGTAGGAAAGCTCCTCAAGCACACTCTTTTCTACTTGCCTGATTGCTTCTTCTCCAAGTTCCACACTGGCATCATAGCGCGCATTGATTTCAACCAGCTTTGTGTAATAGAGCTGCCCCAGCACTCCGATTAGAAGGGCCGCGGCGACAAAGCCGCACATGATTTTGGAACGCAACGATACGTTCACGTGAGTACACCTCCGTATGTCATTCATAGCTGTTTGGTTACCAAAACAGTTGCAGTCCCATATCAATCAGCTTGATTCCGATAAAAGGAAAAATGATTCCTCCTACGCCGTAAATCAACAAGTTCCGGACGAGAAGCTGGTTCGCATTCATCGGCACATAGCGCACTCCTCGCAAAGCCAGCGGGATTAACAGAGGGATAATGATCGCATTGAATAAAAGTGCGGATAGAACAGCACTGGACGGAGACTGCAGGTTCATGATGTTCAAAAGCTGCATCTCGGGTACTTGCTCGACCAGCATTGCAGGGATGATCGCAAAATACTTGGAAAAGTCGTTCGCGATACTAAAGGTCGTCAATGCGCCGCGAGTCATGAGAAGTTGCTTCCCGATGGAAATGACCTGCAGAATCTTCGTCGGGTCTGAATCGAGATCGACCATGTTGGCCGCTTCCTTCGCAGCCGTTGTCCCGCTGTTCATCGCGATGCCTACATCGGCTTGAGCCAGTGCTGGCGCATCATTCGTGCCATCTCCGGTCATCGCAACCATTTTCCCTTGTGCCTGTTCTTCCCTGACGATTCTGATTTTGTCCTCGGGCTTGCTCTCTGCGATGAAGTCATCTACTCCTGCTTCTTTGGCGATGGTAGCCGCTGTCAGTGGATTATCGCCTGTGCACATCACGGTTCTGATGCCCATGCTCCGCAATTCTTCAAAACGCTCGCGAATCCCCGGCTTCACCGTATCCTTCAAGTAAATCAGGCCAAGAACCTGACTGTCCTTGCATACAGCGAGCGGAGTACCGCCTTGTAGCGAGATTCGCGCGCTCTTTTCTTCAAGATCTGGCGGAGCCATGCCACCGTGCTCCCTGACATAGGCACTAATGGCGCTAACTGCTCCTTTTCGATAGTGGACGCCTTTGTAATTCAAACCGCTCATGCGCTCCTCGGCAGTAAACGGGATGATCTCTCCTTCATACGCTTTGACATCGCAGATAACCTGGTTTGCTTGCGCGAGCATCATGACGGAGCTTCCTTCTGGCGTATCATCGAACAGCGAAGTGAGCACAGCGACTTCCATCAGCTCCTTCTGGTCGACTCCCGCTACGGGAACGAATTCTGCCGCCAGTCGGTTTCCGTACGTGATCGTGCCTGTCTTGTCCAAAATGATCGTGTTGACATCACCAGCCGCTTCTACTGCCTTACCCGACATCGCGATGACACCAAAGCGGGTGACACGATCCATTCCCGCAATGCCAATGGCCGATAACAAGCCACCAATCGTGGTCGGAATGAGACACACGAGCAAAACGACCAAGACGGAGATATCCAGCTCGATACCCACATACGACGCAATTGGAACCAGCGTGACAACGACGATCAAAAAAATAAGCGTGAAGACGATAAGCACTGTATTTAAAGCAATTTCATTCGGTGCTTTTTGACGTTTGGCCCCTTCAATGAGCATAATCATCCGATCCAAAAAAGAGTCCCCGGGGTTCGTCGTAATTTTCACGATGATAGAGTCACTAATGACACGTGTCCCACCCGTTACAGACGTCTGGTCACTACCCGCCCTTTTGATGACCGGAGCCGATTCGCCCGTGATCGCAGATTCATCAATGGAGGCCAAGCCATCGATAATGTCACCATCTCCTGGGATGATATCTCCTGTTTCGACCAAGACCCGATCACCTTTGCGCAGTTCGCCAGATGAAATAACCTGCACACTGCCATCGGCTTTGAGTCGCTTGGCCTCCGTATCCCGCTTGGCTCGCCGCAATGTATCTGCTTGTGCTTTCCCGCGTCCCTCTGCCAATGCCTCAGCAAAATTCGCGAACAACACCGTGAATAATAAAACGGAAAAAACGACTGTATTCCACCCTACCTGATTCTCCGTACCAAAATACTTCGGAAACAACAGCATCAGCAAAATCAGAACCGTCCCGAGCTCTACGACAAACAGCACGGGATTCGATTTCATGACCAGCGGATTCAGCTTGCGAAAACTATCAAGCAGGGCCTTTCCTATCAATTGTTTCATAGCTCCTCCACATGTAATAACGCATAGATCAAATAGAGAAAAATACCAACAGCAAAAATGGAGACGATCACCACAGGATTGTTTTCCCCCTCTTTTTTCGTAGGTTGACAGCCCCAAGACGGCTGAGTAATATTAGGCACAATGATAAATTATGGGAGGTATGGCGTTTGGCCATCTCTAACAAAAAAAAGCTGGAAGCAGAAATCAGCGAAGCATTCATAAAATTTCAACGCGATCTGATTGGACGAGGTCCACAGGAAGCGAAGACCTACATTGTCGGTGATATGGTCATCGTCAGGTTCAAAGGTGTTCTCACCGTCGAAGAAAAGCATCTGTCCAGTCACGATAAAGGCCGCCGCATCGTCAAAGAAATGCGCGAGGTTCTCCGTGAGATGTACAGCGAAGAATCGGAAGAAATCGTAGAAAAGCTGACAAGCTGCAAGGTACTATCGAGTCATAGTGACATCAGTACGAAAATGGGTGAACGGATCGAGGTTTATGTATTGGACAAGGACCTCGAAAAAATGTTGGGCTAATTTTACGAAGCACGGCTCCGCCTTCATTTGCAGGCGGAGCCTTTTCTATTCCTCTCTTACCCACTCATCTGTTCAGCCAACCAGCCGTAGCCTTTATACCCGGGCTGGCTCACGATAACGTGATTTGCCCCGAGCGCCTTGTATAGCATCGCGTTCCGATGCTCCTGCGTCATCACAAAAATCCGGCAGGTGCCCAGCTGCTTGAACAAGGTAACGAAGTCGCGCCCCTCCGCCCACTCATCGGGAAAAATGTAGACAGAATAGTAGAGTAGCAAGGATTCCTGATCGCGGTAGCATTCGTCAAATGAGATGGGCAAAAAACGCTGAATCGTCTTGTCTCCAGGCCCCGCTGTCAATGAAAAGGCACCGGGATTCCTTCCCCAAAAAGCAGGCAAACTGTCACAGCATAGTGTCTGGATAAAAGAAGTGAAAGCTTCCCCCTTGCCCATTACGAGATAATGCTTCATAGCACCGCCTCCCTTTCCCTTATTGGAGATCCTCAATGGACGAGATGTTCATGTACGAAGGAACCACGAGTCCGATTTTGGTTCCTTCGAGATTCGGACCCAAATCCTCGATTTGCCCACCAAATTTTTTCAAATAACTCGTATCTGTAGACGGCAGCCAAGCCGCAACCATCCCATCTACATCCCCAATGGCCACACCTGCCCACATCGGTCCAGTCTGGACCTGACTCAATTCGACTTCATACCCCAGCTTCTGCTCCAGCACATGCTCTACGACGTGCGAGCTGGCAATCTCGGAATCCCATGCTACATAAGCGAGCGTCAGCTTCTCTTTTTGGACAGGCTGTATGCCCTCCACCCATTTCGCTACTTTGGCTTCGTTGTTTTTTACCCATTCCGCAGCGGCCACTTCCGGATCTTTTCCGTCAATCATTTGGACCATGACTGACTCCATATCGGCTGGCTCCCACGAGAACTTATCCAGAAACTGATAGGCAGCAGGCTGATCCTCTTTCAGCCCTTTGCGCACGATGGTATGGATTTGTTCCGCTCCACCAAAGCCATTCTTCGGGTCCGCCAAATATTTCAGATCCATCTTTTTAAACATCCAATGCGGCGTCCAGCCCGTAATGATAATCGGTTCCTTGGCTTCGTACGCCTTGATCAAAGCTGCTGTCATCGCTGCATCGGAGCCTTCGACAAGCTGCCATTTATCCAAGCCATACAGGTTCATGACTTCCTCTGTCTTCACCATCGAGCCTGCTCCTGCGTCGATTCCGATGATTTTGTAGTCGAGCTTTTCTCCTAGCGCGTTGTCCGACATCTCAGAAGGAATAGGATCGATCACCGTTGCTGTCGGTACTTGTGTGTTTGTGTTTTGACTGGAGCAGCCTGCAAGCCAAGCTGTCGCTCCCATCATCACTGCCAGTAAAGCCGGAACCGTTTTGTTCATCATGTATTTCTCTCCTTTTTTCCTGCATGTTGAGTAAGTCGATCCAAGACGATAGCGATAATCACGATGGATAGCCCCGCCTCGAATCCTCTTCCTATATCCACTTGCGAAACGGCGCGATATACATCTGCACCCAAGCCTTTCGCCCCGATCATAGCCGCTATGACCACCATCGACAGGGCGAGCATGATGCACTGATTGACTCCCGCCAAGATCGTCGATTTCGCATACGGCAGTTGCACTTTCACAAGCTTTTGCCAGCCAGTTGCTCCAAAGGCGTCCGCTGCTTCCTCCATTTCCGCTGGGACCTGGCGTATACCTAAGTTCGTGAGACGCACGATTGGCGGCAAAGCAAAAATAACGGAGGCAATCACTCCCGGCACCTCGCCCAAGCCGAAGAAAAAGATCGCGGGAATCAAGTAAACGAACGCTGGCATTGTCTGCATCAAATCGAGTACTGGCGTGACCAGATTGCGAAACGTATCGTGTCTCGCGCAAAGAATGCCAACTGGAATCCCGATAGCGATCGAAATAATCGTGGAAGTGAGGACGAGTCCCAATGTCTCCATCGTTTCATCCCAGTACCCCAAGTTGTGAATGAAAGAAAGTCCGATAACCGTAAAGACCATGGACGCTCTCCCTGCAAAAACCCACGTAGCGGCCCCCAGCAGCAAGATAAGAATCAGCGAAGGTATCTCTGCCAAAACCGTGGAACAGTATGTCACCATCGTGGAAATGACGATAGACACTGGATCAAACAATACCCCCTTGTACTGGCCCAGCACCTCCACGAAGCCTTCCATCCATTGGCCAATCGGCAGCTTAGGCACGACGTCCATCACTCATCACCTCTGCTCTCTGGTGTTCTTGGACATTGACTTTGCCTACTAGCCCGCCTAGCACCGCTCCTTTTACGATGACACCCAGCAAACGCTGTTGCTCGCCCACTACCGCAATCGGAACGTGCAGGTCTGCCATCATCGGGAACAAACTGTGCAGACGTGCGTCAGGTGAAACAGTAGGGAGGTCGGTTTTCATAATCGTCTCCAGTGAATCTCCCGTACTGATCGCGAGTGATACGTCATACGCCGTAATCAAGCCGAGCAGTGTGCGCTTTTTGTCCACGACGTACAAGCTCGACACGCCGTTATCCATCATGAGTTGCAGCGCCACTCGCGCCCCTTTGTCAGGTGTGATTGCTTCTGCCCGTTTCATCACATTTTCAGCAACGAGCACCCTGGACAGGTCGGCATCCTCGACGAACTTCCGTACGAATTCATCCGCTGGGTCTGCCATGATTTCTTCTGGGCGACCGATCTGAATGATTTGCCCGTCTTTCATAAAGGCAATCCGATCTCCCAGCCGCAACGCCTCGTGCAAGTCATGCGTAATGAATAGGATCGTCTTTTTCATCGTCATCTGAAGCTCCAGCAGCTCATCCTGCATATCTTTTCGAATGAGCGGGTCCAGTGCACTGAACGCTTCGTCCATCAAGAGAATATCTGGATTATTAGCCAACGCCCGCGCCAATCCGACCCGCTGGCGCATCCCTCCGCTCAATTGATCCGGGTACGCATTTTCCCACTCGGTTAATCCAACGAGCGCGAGCGCTTCCCGTGCTTTTTCTAACCGGAGCTCTGGTGGTACTTGTTGAATCTCCAAACCGAACTCGACGTTTTCTCGTACCGTCCGCTGCGGAAACAGGGCGAAATTTTGGAAAACCATCCCGAGCTTCTTCCTCCGTACCTCGCGCAAAGCCGATGCCTTCATGTCCACGATCTCTTCCCCATCGATCTCGATGCTTCCGCTCGTTGGGTCAATCAGTCGATTACACAGTCGGATTAAGGTTGATTTGCCGCTGCCGGACAGGCCCATGATGACGAAGATTTCACCTTCCTCGACTTCAAAACTGACCTGATTAACCCCGATAGACTGGCCCGTTTGCTTGTAAATTTGTTCTTTTGTACGTCCTTCCGCCAGCAGCTTCAAGGCCAGCTCGGGCTGCTTGCCGAACACTTTTGTCAGTTGATGGACTTTCATTTTGGGCATGGTATCCCTCATCCTTCGTTTTTTCGTAAATGTAAAAAGCCCGCGAAATTTCCACACTTCAGCAAAACCAAGCAGGCACGCTTGATTTTTACTCGTGTTGAAAATCCGCAGGCTTACGTAATACCTGGCGTCCCTTTTCAGGACTCCCTGTACTCTGTCTTCCTGATTTCGATTGTCAGCGGTTTATGTCGTACCAACTGCCTCCCAGCGATCACACGTTGTTCGATAACGTCTGTATAGCGTAAGCTGCTCATCGGTATTTCCATAAAAAAATAGGCCGATCCATTCTTTTTCTCCAGAACAAAGGTCCCAAAGAAAAAGCCTGCATCGGCCTATCACACGCCCGCAAGGAATCCCCTTGTTGCGTATTATATGCCTAGACTTTATCCATCCATGACCTTCCCTGCTTTGGCCGACGAGGTTAGCTGACGGGTAGGATGGCAGAGAAGACATTTCCTCATCCCTCCTGATCACTCAGGATTAACCCCAAAAGATTGGTTCCCCCGCTTCCGAGAATCTCGGAACTAGGCCGTATGTGTTGTTTCTTGTTTGAGCTTGATTGTGATTTGAATTATACGCTCGCTTCCAGTTATTGTGAACGTTCGTTTAGCACGGTTTTAACCGGACTTTGTCTTTCTTTATGAATCGGATTGGATTAGCTCTCGGTTGCTCATTCGATTAAAGGATTAGTGCGTTATTCTCGCTCGCTGGTGGGGTGGGGAGGAAACAGGAGAAAACACTCAGATTCTTGGAACACCTGCGAGGGAGCATGAGGTGCCCGGCTCCGTGAAAAAAAGCGAAACCGCGTCCAAAGTTGACTGTTCAGGATGCGTCTCAGAGGTGAACGCTAACGGCAGTTTCTCTTTTTTTCACTACGCCTCGGTAGGTGTGTCCAAAGATCTTCGCTTATTTCTCCTGTTTCCTCTACGAGCTGTTGAGTTTCTACATGCTTTTTAAAAGACAGCTTGAATGCTGCTTTCAAGATGTAGTAAAAAGCTGCTTGGGAAGAAGAACATTTCCAGTCCTAGCGCCTCTGGAGCCCTACCAAGCGGAGAAATGAATGGCGGGGGTTTTAAGCTTTTATCACATACAAAATCGTTGTAACGTTTTCAGTTTTGAAGCGCTCCCGACATTCATTTCGGAGCGGACAATTTAACCCCATGCGGGGCGTAGGCCGAAGCGTAGACTGGAAATGGGCTTCTTCCTCTCCACCACAGCTATTCCTACCACAATAGTAAAAAGCTCCCGCCTCAACGAATCAGGCAGGAGCTTTCACTTGTACTGGTTCGTTGATTAAACGACGTCGTAGCCTTGATCTTCGATTGCTTCTTTTACTGCATCAAGAGTCAAGTTGGTCTCGTTGTAGGAAACCTCAACCTTCTTTTCAGACAGGTTTACTTTGCCTTCTGCACCCAGTTCTTTCAATGTGTTCTCGATGCGCGCTACGCATTTGTTGCAAGACATACCTTCTACGTTCAATGTAATATTTGTCATGATCAATCTCTCCTTATATTTTATGTTGTATAGGTAAGGCGGACATAGCCGCTTGTTACTGTTGTTACAGCTTCACTCGTTGCAATCTCAGTGCGTTGAGTACAACGGATACGGAGCTGAAGGCCATTGCGGCACCGGCAAGCCATGGAGCGAGGAGGCCGATTGCGGCAATCGGGATGCCCAAGGTGTTGTAGGCCAATGCCCAGAACAGGTTTTGCTTGATGTTGCGGATGGTGAGTTTGCTCATCTCGATGGCGTCTGCGACACTGGTCAGTTCGCCGCGCATCAGGGTAATATCGGCTGCTTCCATAGCCACATCTGTACCTGTACCGATTGCCATACCAACGTCAGCGGTAGCGAGTGCGGGAGCATCGTTGATACCATCGCCGACCATCGCGACTTTTTTGCCTTGTTCTTGCAGTTTTTTCACTTCTGCGGCTTTGCCTTCAGGCAGGACTTCTGCGATGACGTGATCGATTCCTGCTTCATGGGCAATGGCCTCAGCAGTTTGACGGTTGTCACCGGTCATCATGATCACAGTTAATCCCATTGCTTTCATGCGTTGAACAGCTTGCTTGGAGGTTGGCTTGATCGTATCCGCTACGGCAATCAAGCCAGCGAGCTTGCCTTCGACGACTGCGAGCATCGCCGTTTTACCGGAGCGCTCCAGTGCCAGCATGGTATCAGACACTGCTTGGTACGAAATTTGATGTTTTTCCAGCAATCGGCGGGTACCGACGAGTACTTCTTTGCCAGCGACGGTTGCCTGGATACCGAAACCAGGAATGGCTTCAAATGAACCTGTATCAGACAAGGTGATTCCTTTATCTGTAATTCCGCGAACGATGGCTTGAGCCAATGGGTGCTCGGAGTTTTTCTCAGCGGCACCGACCAGAGAGAGTAGCTCTTGTTCTTCGATATCCATGGCAATGACGTCTGTCAGCTCTGGCTCGCCTTTGGTTACAGTCCCTGTTTTATCGAGGACGATCGTATCCAGATGGTGAGCAGTCTCCAGATGCTCCCCGCCTTTGAACAGGATGCCCAACTCAGCTGCGCGTCCAGACCCTGCCATGATCGAGGTCGGTGTTGCCAAACCGAGGGCGCACGGGCAAGCGATTACGAGTACAGCAATTGCTTTCTCCAAAGCTTCACCGAAGTTGCCAGGTATAACGAAGAAGTACCAGATCAGGAAGGTAAGAATGGCAATCCCTACTACGATTGGGACAAAAATCCCCGAGATGCTGTCAGCTACGCGCTGAATCGGTGCTTTTGTTCCTTGTGCTTCTTCCACTACTTTAATGATTTGCGCCAGAGCCGTTTCTTTTCCGACTTTGGTTGCCTGGACCTTCAAAAAGCCGTTTTTGTTCAAAGTGGCGCCGATGACGGTATCGCCTGCGGCTTTATCCACCGGAATACTTTCGCCAGTCAGCATGGACTCATCAACTGCGGACTGTCCTTCCATGACGATGCCATCGACAGGTACTTTGTCGCCCGGTTTCACGTGAACGACGTCGCCCAGTCTCACTTCTTCTACAGGAATGGTCATTTCGACGCCATCCCGTATGACTACTGCTGTTTTTGCTTGCAAGCCCATCAGCTTGCGAATCGCTTCCGAAGAGCGTCCCTTTGCTTTCATCTCAAACAGTTTACCCAAGACGATCAACGTGATCAGTACCGCACTGGTCTCAAAGTATAGCTCCAGCATGTGTCCGCCATGAGCACCGATGGAGTTGATCGCGACCCATAAACTGTAGAAATAAGCAGCTGAGGTACCGAGAGCAACCAGCACATCCATGTTAGCACTCTTGTTGCGAAGGGCTTTGAAAGCTCCCACGTAAAACTGTGCTCCGATGATAAATTGTACCGGTGTTGCTAATGCGAGCTGTACCCACGGATTCATCAAGATTTCAGGCAACCAGATAAACGAGGTGAAGGAAAAGTGGCTCACCATCGACCATAGCAGTGGGAGCGACAGAATCGCGGAAATCCAGAACTTGCGGGTCTGCCGTTTGATTTCTTCCTGACGACGATCTACTTTTTCTTCTTCTCTTCCTTCTTCCTTGCGAGTCGCCTGATACCCTAGCTTTTCTACCTTTTGAATGATGTCCGTCACACTTACCTGTGATGAATCGTACTCGACAGTGGCTGTTTCCATCGCCAGGTTCACGTTTGCCTTCAGAACCCCAGCTGTTTTGTTCAAGCCTTTTTCGATCCGTGTGGAGCAAGCCGCACATGTCATTCCCGAGATGTTTAGCTCCACCTTGTCAGTGACGACGCCATAGCCGAGCGATTCAATTTTGGAGCGGATGTCATCGATGTTCGTTTTCGTTGGATCGAACACGACTGTGGATTTTTCCAAAGCCAGATTGACGTTGGCGGTCTCCACTCCCTCCATTTTTCCCAGGCCCTTTTCGATGCGCAGTGCACAAGCTGCGCAAGTCATCCCTGAGATTGCGACTGTTGCCTCTGCTGTTTTGGCACTCATTTTAATCCCTCCAAATACCCTTTAGGGGTATATTTTATCGTATCGTTTCCCTTACGTTGTTTCCTGTTCACACCTTTACTATACAATACCCCCTCAGGGTATATCAAGCACTTTTTTTCAATTTTTTTCTAAATGGGCTTCAAGTGTTGAAAACACAGGGAGAAAGGATGGGTGGTCCTCTAGCCTTGGTGCCGGACGAAGCCCTGCCACATGTTTTCCAGTCGCCTTTTTCCTCACTTCGTTCGGGCGGTCTCCTTCCAAACATATGGCAGTATTTCTTAACAGCGAAGTTTTCGCCGTGTTTTAACGATGTTTTGCGGGTTAATACGGAGAAGATTTACAACCCAAGATATTTTTTTGAGTAGTCCTTTGAGGGAGTCTTCTAAATAATCCTCTTGAGCCCGACCCAGCTTTGGAATAAATGGCGGGGGTTTTCAGCTTCAACCTCTGCGAATACATCCTCGAAACTCTACTTTTGAAGCGCTCCCGACACTTATTCCAAAGCGGACAGTTTAACCCCCTTTTGGGGCGTAGGCCGAAGCGTAGACGGAAATGCGCTTCTTCCTCCTCCACTACAGCCACTCATAACATGAAAAAAGCCCCCAGTATAACCAGGAGCAAAGGGGCGATCTTCGCGTTCTCTTATTTACCTTGATTCGCTTCTTTCTGATAAGCTACCGCGATTTTCGCAGCTACTTCAGCATTGTGTTTCACCAGCGCGATGTTCGTTGCCAAGCTCTTGCCTTCTGTCAGCTTTTTCACTTTATCGAGCATGAATGGCGTTACCTGTTTACCTGCAATGTTGTTTTCTTTTGCTTCTGCGAGGGCTTTTTGGATCACTGCCTCGATTTCCTGGTGGTTCAGTGCATCAGATTCTGGTACTGGGTTCGCGATAATCATACCGCCTTTGAGTCCCAGATCCCATTTGGTGTTCATCATCTTACCAACTTCTTCTGGTGTATCGATGCGCATGTCTACACCAAATCCGCTTTCGCGAGCGAAGAAGGATGGGAATTCATCCGTGCGGTAGCCCACAACTGGTACACCTTGCGTTTCCAAATATTCGAGTGTGCGGCCGATATCGAGGATCGATTTCGCACCTGCGCATACTACAGCTACATCTGTTTGCGCCAGCTCAGTCAGGTCAGCAGATACGTCCCAAGTAATTTCGCCTTCACGGTGTACCCCGCCGATACCGCCAGTTGCAAACATGTGGATGCCAGCCATCTCAGCTGCGATCATAGTAGCAGCTACTGTCGTCGCACCGATTTTACCGCTAGCCAAAATGTAAGCGAAGTCGCGACGGCTTACTTTTGCTACATTTTTGTTCGTCGCAAACTCTTCCAGCTCGCTGTCAGTCAAACCGATTTTAATTTTGCCGTCCATGATCCCGATCGTAGCTGGTACGGCACCGTTGTCGCGAATGATTTGCTCTACTTCTTTTGCCATTTCAATGTTTTGCGGATATGGCATACCGTGTGAAATAATCGTCGTCTCCAGAGCAACTACCGGCAGGTTGTTCTCCAGTGCGTGGCGTACTTCCTCAGTAAAAGTCAAATATTGTTTCATCTCTTATCGCTCCTTTTCGAATTGTTCTACGGCCAGTTCCAATTGTTCTGCTTTTAATAGAGGAGATACGGACTGCTCTGTTTGCAATGTCAGAGCGGATGCTGCCAATCCAAGGCGGCACGCTCTCTGGAAAGACTCTCCGTTTACAATGCCATACAAGAGTCCCGACGCGAACGCATCTCCCGCACCTGTTACATCTACCACTTCCGTTGGATATGGAGACATATGCTCCTCAACGTCCTCGGATTGATAGTAAATGCCTTCTTCGCCCAAGGTCACGATAACGTGCTTGACGCCTCGTTCCCTAATCTTGCGGCAAGCCTCGGCGCATTCTTCGATCGTCGTGATCTTCATGCCAGCCATCAGCTCAGCTTCTTCGCGATTCGGCAAAATCGCTTCTACTCCGTCCAATTGCTGTGGGAGCTTCTTAGCTTTAATGGAAGAGACCGGGTCAACGAAGAGCAGGATGTTTTCCTCCCGACAACGTTCGATGATGTAGGCCAAGCAGTCCGCCGGAATGTTTGTATCGATGAAAACCACGTGGGCTGCTGCAATGTGGGACCATTTCTCAGCGAACATCTCTGGTGTAAGAGCATCGTAAATATCCATGTTCGCCAAGGAAACAACCATCTCGCCATCAATATCGAGAAGCGCGGTATACGTTCCCGTCCGCTGTGTAGGCAGTCGCCACACTTGGCTGATGTGCACCCCGTGCTTTTTCGTCTCCTGCAGGAGCCAGTCGCCTTCCTTGTCCTCACCAATGCTGGTGATGAGTGACGTATTGCAGCCAAGACGACCGAGGTTCTCCGCGATATTCCGTGCCACCCCTCCACACGATTCCATAATCGTTACTGGATTGGATGAGTGTAGACGCACCTGTTGCTTGCCGCGTGCTTTGCGGTCCAGGTTGGCTCCACCGATACAAGCAATCATTCCTTCATCACGAAGTACATAAGCCCGTCCTTTGATTTCCCCGCGTTTGGTCAACTGTGCGATGTAGCCAGCTACCGCTGAACGTGAGATGCCAATCAGATCAGCCAGCTCCTGTTGCGTGATAAAAGGATTTTGCCGGATATGATGAAGGATCTGCATGTCTTTTTCCACGGTCATCCTCCTTTCTTCTGTTTCGCTTTCACAGCTCGTTTACAAACAAAAGTTTATCATGAAGACAACTGTTTGTACAGGCGTGTTTTTCATTTTATTTTTTATCTCAATTTGACAAATTTGAATACGAGATGTAGGATTATCTTAAATTAGAGATATCGAGATTTCGATGAAAAGGAGGGTCCATATGCCTGACAAACCACTGCGAAATGATCCCCTCGATCTTTTTGTAGTTTTATCGAGGTCATACAACTGGGTTACCGCTCACTCCAATCGTCACATTCGCGAGCATGGACTTAATCCAACTGAATTCGGGGTACTAGAGGTATTATTTCATAAAGGTCCTCAACCATTGCAGCAAATTGGCGAAAAAATATTGATCTCCAGCGGAAACATCACATACGTTGTGGACAAACTCGAAAAGAAGCAACTGCTCATTCGTAAGCCCTGTTCGGCAGACCGCCGCGTCATTTATGCGGAGCTCACGGAAAAAGGGCACCAATTTTTGTCCGAAATCTTCCCTCCTCATCAACTCGCAATTGAGAAAGCGATGGAAGGTCTCACACCAGAAGAACAGCGTCAAGCAATCGAGCTGCTAAAAAAGTTGGGACGCACTGCTCAGGCTTCTTATTAGATGAGCAGTCCCCTCTCTCCACCACAATTTTAAAAAAGTGTTGACAAAAGATCTTAAACGTAATAATCTTAAAATCAAGATTTACACATTAAAAGTTAGTGACTTACTAAACGGAAGGGGAATAAAATTTCCATGAGTAAAGTACTTTTTATTAAAGCAAACGATCGCCCAGTTGAGCAGGCTACAAGTGTAAAGTTGTACGAAGCTTTCACCAAAACATACAGAGAAACACATCCAAATGATGAAATCGCAGAATTGGATCTGTTCGCAGCTAACCTCCCTTACTATGGCAATGACTTGCTGACTGCTATGTGGAAAGCAGGAAACGGTATCGAACTGACTGCTGAAGAGCAAAAAGGTGCTGACCTGGTAAACAAATACCTGAACCAATTTGCTGATGCTGACAAAGTAGTAATCGCATTCCCTATGTGGAACTTCACGGTTCCAGCAGTTCTGCACACGTATGTAGACTACCTCTCCCAAGCAGGTAAAACATTCAAATACACTGCTGAAGGTCTAGTTGGTCTGATGGGCGACAAAAAAGTAGCTCTGTTGAGCGCACGTGGTGGCGTATATTCCGAAGGCCCTATGGCTGAAATGGAACTGGCTAACAAATACATGCGCACTGTTCTGGGCTTCTGGGGCATCAGCAATGTAACGGAAGTGATCGTAGAAGGTCACAACCAATTCCAAGACAAAGCAGCTGAGATTGTTGCAGCTGGTGTAGAAAAAGCAGTAAAACTGGCGGAATCCTTCTAAGGCCCGCCAGCCTTTTTGGACAAATATCTCAAAATAAAGATATACTAATTAAAAACAATTAAGGAGAGATGAAAAGTGTTGGATACTGGATTGTTATTGATTCGTTTGGTCATCGGTTTGACGTTTGCAGGGCATGGTGCGCAGAAGCTGTTTGGCTGGTTTGGCGGTTATGGTTTGAAAGGAACAGGCGGCTGGCTGGAGTCCATCGGCGTGAAGCCTGGCGTAGCGATGGCCTTTGTCGCTGGATTGTCTGAACTCGTTGGCGGTCTGATGTTTGCAGCAGGTGTAGGTATCTGGCCAAGTGCTATTTTGCTCGCTTTCACAATGCTGGTTGCCATTCTGAAGGTACACGGTCAAAATGGATATTGGGTCACACAAAACGGATTCGAATACAACCTGACGTTAATCGCAGTTGTTATTGGTGTGGCGTTGATCGGTCCAGGCGCATACGTTTTGCTTTAATGGTGACTCCTCACAACCCGTAAGCCAGCAATCGTACTAAGGGAGGAACATCTGATGGAAATCCGCGTCTACACACAGAACGAGCAAGCAAAAGGACATTTTGGCGACGGTGAAATCGTAGAGAATAAACCAATTGGCTTCCCTCATGAAGGCTCCGTTGTCAAACGGGTAGGACCGCTTTTTTACTGGGCATGGGCAAAATCACTGAAGACATTTGAAATTCCGCTGCACCCTCACTCCGGCTTTGAAATCTTGTCGTATGTCCTCACAGGGACAGTCGGACATCGTGACACGCTCGGGAATCTTCAAGAGGTGTCGACAGGCGGCGCGCAGATCATGCAAACCGGGTCGGGCGCGTACCATGCAGAAGAACTTGGCAAGGATACGGAAATGTTTCAAATCTGGTTTGAACCGCATCTCGCACAAACGACGAAGCAACCTCCGACTTACCATCAGTATGATCATGAGGAGTTTCCGTCTGGGGATGTCGATGGTGTGCAAGTGAAACACATCATCGGATCGTCTGCGCCCATTCAGTTGGTTACAGATTCCTTGATGAGCGACATCACGATTCCCGCTGGAAAATCGTATGCAAAAGAACTCCCCGCTGGTTACGCTCACGCAGTCGTCATAGTGGAAGGGAACGGAAGCGTTGCAGAGAATGCAACTGTCAACGAGAACCAAACCCCAGCAACCAAAGGTGACTTTGTCGTTCTTTCCTCCGAGGAAGGCAACACAGCCATCTACCAAGCATCAACAGATGCTCCACTCCGCCTGGTGTTGATTCAAGTACCAACTGAGGTTGATTATCCACTCTATCGTAAATAATCAATTCTTCCAACGTCCTTATTCTATCATCAAGCCCGACCGTCACATTTTTGTGACGGTCTTTTTCGTATGCACTGCTCCGGCTAGTTAAAAAATATTGACAAATGATCTGATACGTAATAACCTTAAAAACAAATATTATATTAATAAAAGTTAGTAACTAACAAAATAATATTGGAGATGAGTATTTTTATGAGTAACGTCCTTTTTATCAAGGCGAATAATCGCCCGGTTGAGCAAGCTATCAGTTTGCAGCTGTACGAAGCTTTTGTGAAAACGTACAGAGAAACTCATCCGAATGACGAAATCACTGAGTTGGACCTGTTTGCTGAAAATCTCCCATACTACGGAAATGAATTGATCACAGCTATGGGGAAAGCAGGCAAAGGTATCGAAATGACTGCGGAAGAGCAAAAAGATGCTGACTTCGTTAACAAATACTTGAACCAGTTTGAACAAGCAGACAAAGTGGTTATGGCATTTCCGTTGTGGAATCTCACAATTCCTGCCGTTCTGCAAACTTACTTTGCTTACCTCACGCAAGCAGGCAGAGCGTTCAAGTACACTTCGGAAGGCTCAGTTGGTCTGATGGGTGACAAAAAAGTGGCTCTCTTAAGCGCACGCGGTGGCGTTTATTCCAATGGCCCTTTGGCTGACATGGAGATGGCAAACAAATATGTACGCACCCTTTTGAACTACTGGGGTATCAGCGATATAACGGAAGTGATCGTAGAAGGCCATCACCAATTCTCAGACAAAGCAACTGAGCTTGTTGCAGCTGGGGTAGAAAAAGCAGCAAAACTGGCGGAATCCTTCTAAGGACCGTCGCGTCATTGATGCAAAGCTGACAGACAAAAATAGAGAGGATGAAATTTTCATGAGTAACGTACTTTTTATCAAAGCAAATGATCGTCCTGTTGAGCAGGCTATAAGTGTTCAGCTTTACGAAGCTTTTATTAAAACCTACAGACAAACGCATCCAAATGACACAATTACTGAGTTGGATCTGTTCGCGGAAAACCTTCCTTACTATGGAAATAACTTGATCACTGTTATGTTGAATGCAGGCAAAGGTATGGAAATGACTGCGGAAGAGCAAAAAGATGCCGACTTCATTAGCAAATACTTGAACCAGTTTATAGAAGCAGACAAAATTGTTATCGCTTTCCCATTGTGGAACCTCACAATTCCTGCTGTTCTGCAAACCTACATTGCTTACCTTTCCCAACCAGGTAAAATGTTCAAGTACACTCCAAAAGGATCAGTTGGTCTAATGGGTGACAAAAAAGTGGCTCTCTTAAGCGCACGCGGTGGCGTTTATTCCGAAGGCCCTTTGGTTGACATGGAAATGGCAAACAAATACGTTCGCGCCATGTTAGGCATGTGGGGTATCAGCAATATAACGGAAGTAATCGTAGAAGGCCACCACCAATTCCCGGACAAAGCAGCTGAGCTGGCTGCAGCTGGTGTAGAAAAAGCAGTGAAACTGGCGGAATCCTTCTAAGGCCCGCCAGCCTTGGATACTGGTCATCCTCGACCGTCACATTTTTGTGACGGTCTTTTTCGTATAAACTCCGGCTCCTCATGGGACATTAACGAGGAAATCGTTAACAATTTTTGGTGCCGATCAGAAAGGAAGTTGAACGTGGAAGATATCGTGATGACCAGAGCCATATTCGGGACGACTATGGCCTTTCACATTATTTTTGCGACCTTGGGCGTTGGTCTCCCGCTCATGATCTTGCTGGTGGAGCTCCTCTTTTGGCGGACGCGTGACCGCGATTACGAGATAATGGCCAAGCGCTGGACAAAAGCTCAGGCGATCTTGCTCGGTGTCGCAATCCCGTCTGGAACGATTGCTGGGGTCCAGCTTTCCCTGTTATGGCCTGGTTTCATGGAGATTGTCGGCAAGGTGATCTCGCTGCCTTTTCAGATCGAAATATTCGCTTTCTTCGTGGAAGCCTTATTTATGTCCATCTACGTCTACGCGGCTCACCGCCTATCCCGCAATATGCGTTTGTTGAGTTTGTTCATGGTTTTGCTTGGTGCGACGGCCTCCGCGATCCTGATTACGAACGTCCACGCCTTTGAAGGCACGCCAACTGGGTTCCGGATGGTCGATGGGCAGATTGTCGACGTGGACCCGTGGAAAGCTTTTTTCAATCCCAGCTTTATCGTGACGGCAGGTCATGTAACTGTATCTGCTTATATGACGGGAGCATTCATCGTCGCTGGAGTAGCAGCGTGGAAAATGCTGCGCGCCCAAAAAGGCAGTCGGGTTTATTTGTATCATCAAAAGGCACTCTTGGCCGGTTTGATTGTGGGTGGCACCTTTTCCCTTTTAACCGCCTTGAACGGTCATGAATCCGCACAGCTTTTGCATGAATACCAGCCGGAAAAGCTGGCAGCTGCGGAAGGACTGTTTGAAACACAAGCATACGCCCCACTCGCGATTGGCGGCTTTACCGATCCCGAGACGAAAGAAGTCAAATACGCCATCGAGATTCCATGGGCGCTCAGCTTCCTTGCAGCCAATCGCTTTGACGAAGTCGTGGTCGGTCTGGACGATTTTCCGCAGGAGCTGTGGCCTCCACTCTACGTCCATACGCTTTTTAACGGGATGGTCATCATCGGCAGCTTGTTGATCTTCGTTGGTTTCATTGGCTTCGCTTGGAAGAAGCTCCTGAAACGCTCTCAGTTTCCCCGTTGGGTACTCTGGGTATTTGTCGCGAGTGGACCGCTCGCCTTGTTAGGCATTGAATTCGGCTGGATTTTTGCCTGCACAGGACGCCAGCCATGGGTGGTTTATCGTGTGATGAAAACAGTAGATGCCGCTACCCAAGCAGCAGGCATCTCTACCTTGTTCTGGATTTTCCTCTCGGTGTACGTATTTTTCGCGATCGTCACCCTGCTCGTATTCCGTAGCTATTTTGGCCGCCATCCCTTGGAGCTCGATCCGCCAGAACAGCCGAAAGTGGACGGAGGAACGGCATGACCGACACGATTATTGCCATTACGCTGCTCTGGATTTTCGTCGTCATCTATTCCGTCGCGGCCTCCTTCGACTTCGGTGCTGGTTTTTGGTCGATGATCTATTTGAATCGGGAAAAAACCAAAGCCACTCAAATCGCCAATCGCTACCTCTCGCCCTCCTGGGAGGTCGTAAATGTCTTTATCGTGTTAATTGTGGTCGCGCTCGTTACCTTTTTTCCTGGCGCGACCTACACATTGGGGAGCCTGCTGCTGGTTCCCGGATGTCTCGTGGTGTTATTGATGCTGATTCGCAGTACGTTCATGGTGTTCTCTCATCTGATTTACAAGTATGACAAGATGCTCAGCATCGTCTCCGGCGTTACCGGGATACTGGTGCCGGCTCTGTTAATCAGCGTGCTTCCTGTGACACAAGGCGGGTTGTCTCAAACGATAAATGGTGTGGAGTATCTCGATTGGGGACTGTTTTTGACCAGCCCGCACGTCTATTCTTTCATTGGTCTTGCTGTCAGCAGTACGCTCTTTCTCTCGTCGCTGCTTCTCGCGGACTATTCCTTTGTCGCAGGTGAAAAGAAAGCCTTCTCCGTCTACCGCCGGGATGCGGTGTTTCTGGGGCCTATTACTTTGCTTGCAGCATTGGTTACCGTGCTCACGATGCAACTGGAGGCAAAATGGCTGTATGACCGTATTCTCGACTATTTGCCGTGGCTTATTGCATCGGCGGTATGCTTTTTCATTAGTTATATCGCTCTCTTGCTGCCCCACGACCGTCGTTACTTCGGCATCCATCTTCCGCGGATTGCGGTCATTGTCGCCACAACGCAATACCTGCTCGCCAGCTATGCGTATGGTGCAGCGCGCCTCCCCTACATCGTCTATCCCCAAGTGACGATTGAGTCCAGCTTTACACATCCGGATACGTTCCACGCTCTGTTCATTTGTTATATGGTCGGCTTTGCGATTCTCGTACCCGGTTTTATTTATTTCTGGCGTCTGTTCATGAAGGACGAGCAGTATGTACGGCAAAAATAGCAATTTCGCTATATGCAAAAGTAAAGAGGTTTCGCCGTATTAGGGCGAAGCCTCTTTTTTGTTCGGTCAGAAGCACGATCAACGTATAGGTGACCCTCAGTATGAACACCTCGGTCTTTCAGCTAGAGCTGGCGCTGGGTGCAGGACTTGGTGGAGTGATCGTAGACCATGTAGGTATTGTTCACATCAAGTAAAAACGTAAACGAGAAAAACCCGCCAAGGCTTCAATGCCCGAGCGGGTTTGTTTTTTCATCATTCAATCGCCTAAACCAACGCTGGCTTTTTCGCAAGCATCGTGCCTTCCTGCGCGTAACGTACGTGCCAGGAGAATGCCTTTTCCAGTACATGCGGGGTGTGTCCGCCGCGTGTGAGTGCTTCCTCGTAGTACGCCATCAATTGATCGCGATACATCGGATGCGCACAGTTCTCGATAATTTTGATGGCTCTTTGACGCGGAGCCAAGCCTCTCAGGTCAGCCAAGCCTTGCTCGGTGACGATAATATCTACATCGTGCTCGGTATGATCCACATGGGAGGCAAACGGAACGATGCTCGAAATGTTTCCGCCTTTGGCTATCGACTTGGTTACGAAAATGCCCAAACGTGCGTTGCGAGCAAAATCACCAGAGCCGCCGATACCGTTCATCATTCGCGTACCCGATACATTGGTCGAGTTGACGTTGCCGTAGATGTCCGCTTCAATCGCGGTATTGATCGCAATCAGACCGAGGCGGCGAATCAGCTCTGGATGGTTCGTAATTTCTTGGGGACGCAACAGCAGCTTGTCACGGTATTGGGCAAAATTTTCGGTGACATGCTTCATCTTTTCAGCCGTCAGTGTGATCGAACAGCCTGAGGCAAACGAAATTTTACCTGCATCAAGCAAATCAAACACGGCATCCTGCAACACTTCCGAGAAGACAGTCAGATCCGTGAATTCCGAATCCAAAAACCCGTTGAAAACCGCATTCGCTACCGATCCGATTCCCGATTGCAATGGCGCGAGGTTGTTCGGCAAGCGTCCCTCTTTTACCTCCTGACGCAAAAACTCGATCAGATGTGCCGCAATCTGCGCCGTTTCTTCGTCCGGTTCCACAATCGTCGAGGGAGAATCCAACTGATTCGTCAGAACGATCCCTTTTACTTTATCCGGATCGACGGGAATCCCAGCTGTGCCCATTCGTTGATCCACGGACGTGAGCGGAATCGGTTCACGCTCTCCTTGTTTCGCTGGTGTATAAATATCATGGATGCCTTCCAACTCCACCGATTGAGCCATATTCATCTCAATGATGACATGCTTGGCATTTTCCACGAAAATATTGGAGTTCCCCACGGACGTAGCCGGGATGATCATACCCTCTTCTGTAATTGCAACCGCTTCCACAATTGCGAAATCGATTGCGTCAATCGCTCCCTGGCGAATCGCTTCGGCTGTATGCGACAGATGCTGATCAACGAACATCATGCTGCCGTCGTTGATTTTTTTGCGCATAACCGGATCTGCTTGAAAAGGCAATCGCTTGTTGATGATCCCCGCTTCCGCCATCACGGCATCTACATCGGAGCCGAGTGAAGCTCCCGTATATACGTTTACGCCAAAAGGCTTGTTCTCTTTTTTCGCCAACTCAGCCAATGCGAGCGGCACGACCTTGGCATCACCAGCACGCGTGAAACCACTTAACCCGATCGTCATGCCATCCTCAATCCATCCTGCTGCTACCTCAGCTGTCACGATTTTATCTGCCAGTCGTTTATCGCGTAAGCGCTCCCACATCATTGTGACCCCCCATGCCATCTTTATTGCCCTTACACTAGCACATGGATTCTGAGCGGGCACTCGATTTTCAACAAAACAGAATATTTACGCGGCAATCAAGAAAAAACGACAGCGAACCATTCTCATTTGTCAGATATTTCAGAAGCCGAGCAATTGGCGAAATGAGCTGGCGTACGACTGACTCACAGGAACTCTCGTCTTTTGCTTGTCCTTCATCTCCAACAAAAACGTCGAATGAAAATGCGGGTGAATAAAGCCGATCGATTCCATATTGACGAAATACGACCGATGACAGCGCACAAATTGCTCTTGCGGGAGCAAGTAGTCCAGTTCAGCCATATTGTATTTGTTCGAATAGGATCCACTAGCCGTATGCAAAAGCGTTTTTCCTTCATGAGAGCTGATATAGACGATCTCCGTTAACGGAATGGGCAGCCAGCCGTCCTCCCCTTTTCCGACCAAAAACGAGAGACGCGGCTCCGGATTCATGAGCGGAACGTTTTGAGGTGGATAGATGGCGGTAATACAGCCCATGATCTGACCATTTCGCACTAATGGAAGCGAGAGTCCGTAGTACGGCACGCCAAAAATACGACTTTCCACCTGATGCCCTACTTTTCCCATTTCCATGAGCGCTTGATGTGTAGCCGAGCCTGTGGGAACGAGATCCCCTGGCGTAATTTTCAAGTCAATATTGGAACTCGGCTGATAGTACAAGTATTGTGAGCCGTCCGAGATCGCAATCGATACCCCGTCTGGCACGACTTCCCCAATCATTTGCAGCACCTCTGGAACCAATCTGTCCTCCATGCTGATTCCTCCTGCTCTTGTTATTGCTTTTCGATCTTCTCTACCTTCTATTAAAACACATTTCCCTGCCCGCAAATCAATCCTTGTCTTTCCTCTCTATACAAGCGAATCCATCCGATGACAGCTAGGCATTGTGCTATCATGAGATTACAAAACATTCACGATTGTTTGAGCAAAGGCGGTGCAGCATGGACCACACCATTGTCTTGATTGCAAAAGGAACGGACACTCTCGAATTTTTGTTAAAAGAACTGCGGGCTTATTTCGAGCCGTATTGCAAAGTCATCGGTTATGCCAGCCATGAGCACATTCCCGATTTGAGCGGAGTCGATCATGTCTTTATCACAACCAAATCCCCTGAGCTATACACAGTTGCCCGTCAAGCTGTTGCTGACTCCGTACCCATCACGGTTTTAAACCGTTTTTTCGAGTTACGCAAAATGAAAGCGCTGATGCAGATTCCTCCGGGGACGACCGTCCCTGTCATGAACAATTCGCCAGTTTCCGCACAGGAGGTCATCCAAAACTTATTAGAGGCGAACGTCGATCATTTAAATTACGTTCCCTTTCACCCGGGCTGTACATTTGATGATCTCGAATTTCAATACGCCATCATCATGAGCGTTCCTGACGTACCTCTTCCTCCACATGTGGAGGTGATCGATCTCGGTTTTCGCAAAGTCAGCATTCATGACCTGATTGATACCGGTCGCAAGGTAGGCGTTCCCAGTGAATGGGAGCGTGAGTATTTGTCTGCCTTCATCGTAGAAATGTCTGAGCTCGCGAAAATGCTCGGCACCTCCTACGCAGAAGTACAGAAGCTACACAGCCAGCTGCAATCTACCTTTCAGGCAGTCAAAGACCCCGTGATCGCCTGTAACGAACAAGGTTTGATCACGTTTATTAACGACGTCGCCGTTGAGCTGTTTTGTCCACAGGCATCCTCTATTGTTGGACAGCCGTACACAGTGTTGAAGGAGCACAGCTTGCTGCAGCCCTTTTTTGAGCAGGAAGATCAGGAGGACGCCCTCGTAACCATTGATCACAAACAATTTATCGTCAGCAGTCAAAGCATCCGCCGCAGGCATGAGCATTTAGGCTTCGTTTGTACGCTAAAAGACGTGACCGAAATCCAACGCTTGCGAACCACGCTTACGTTGCGCGGTCATACAGCGACCTACTCCTTTTCCGATATCAAAGGACAAAGCCAACCGCTGCTCCAAGTCATCGAGCTCGGCAAAAAGATGGCAAAAAACAATCAAACGATCCTACTGACAGGCGAAAACGGGACGGGAAAAGAGCTGTTCGCCCACGCCATTCATCAGCACTCCCTACGCAAAAACGGCCCCTTTGTCGCAATCAACTGTGCCTCCTTGCCGGAAAACCTGCTGGAGAGCGAGTTGTTCGGTTACGAAGACGGTGCATTTACAGGAGCACGAAAAGGCGGAAAGCCCGGCCTGTTTGAGCAAGCGGACGGTGGGACGATTTTTCTCGATGAAGTGGGGGACATTTCTGGGGCCATTCAGGTCAAGCTCCTTCGCGTGCTGCAAGAAAAGCAGGTCATCCGTGTAGGCGGCACGGGAATTCTTTCAGTGGATTGCCGTATCATCGCTGCTACCAATCGTGATTTGGAAGACGCTGTTTCCCAAGGAAGCTTTCGCGAGGATTTGTTCTATCGTCTGGCTGTCCTGCCGATCCAGATTCCGGCTTTGCGCGAGCGAATCAGCGATATTCCCCTTCTCATCGATGAGCATCTGGAACAGCAAGGCATTCGCAAAACATGGTCGCCAGAAGTAATGGAGCTATTCTATCGCCATGATTGGCGGGGGAACATTCGTGAACTGAAAAATGTCGTCGACTATGCCATTACGGTAAGCGAGCATCCTGTCATTGGCATTCAGGATCTCCCCAAGCGATTGACGGATAGCCTGTTCCAAAAGCAGCAGACGGCTACTATCCCCCAATTGGACGACAACCGCGACCTAGATATTTTGTATTGCTTGCATCATTATTACGTATCCAACAAACCAGTCGGGCGTTATCAATTGGCGCACTCCCCTGAACTACAATCTGTAGGCTGGACGGAGAGCGCACTGCGTCACAAGTTGAAACTGCTGGAGCAGCAAGGTTTAGTGCGTTCAGGAACGACCCGCCAAGGAACCTCCATCACCCCCGCGGGCATTGAATTGTTGCGAAAACACGGGCGGATTTAGCTTCCGCCCAATGAATAATAGGATGCATTAGGCTGTATAAAACCTAATAAACATTCCTAAATCACATTGTATTCCCTTACCTTACCTATGAAAACCCACTGAAAACGCTTATATTCGGGAAATTTCGACACTTGGCACGACCCTTGCTTGTCATAAGCAAAAAAAAGCGAGGTGACCTCATGTCTACACATCCATTGAAACCTGCAAAGAAACGTTTTTCTGTACCGCATACCTATGCCATCCTCTTTATCATCATCATTTTGGCAGCCCTAGCTTCCTACGTACTCCCGGCTGGTGAGTTCGATCGAGTCAAGGACGTTGCCTCAGGCAAAACCGTCGTCGTCAACGGCAGCTACCATCCTGTAGAAAGTGATCCGGTCTCGTTCTTCGACATGTTCAAAGCGATTCCAGAAGGGATGCAAAAAGGCGCGCAAATTATTTTCTACATCTTTATTGTAAGCGGTGTATTCGGAATCATCCGCCAGACTGGAGCGATTGAAGCCGGGATCAATAAAGGTGTCCGACACTTGGAGGGTCGGGAAAAGCTGCTCATTCCTGCTTCCATGTTCCTCTTCTCCATCGGTGGCTTCACCATGGGAATGGCCGAAGAAAGCATCATCTTCGTTCCAATCGGTATCGCGCTGGCTCGTGCAATGGGCTTCGATGCCGTAACAGGTACGGCCATGATCACCATGGGGGCGGCGGCTGGCTTCATGGGCGGGATGATCAATCCATTTACGGTTGGGGTGGCGCAGTCGCTCGCGCAATTGCCGCTCTTCTCTGGTCTTACCTTCCGTGCTGTTGTGTATGTCTTCGTTCTCGCTTTTGCCATCTGGTACGTCATGCGCTATGCGTATCGTGTCAAAGCAGACCCGACCAAGAGTGTGCTTTATGGCGTAGAAAATCACGCCAGTCAAGAACAGGCAACCGTAGACATCCCCGATCTGAATGCACGCCACAAGCTCGTGTTCCTGGTAATGGTCTGTGGTCTCGCCTTCAACGTATACGGTGTATTCAAGTACGAATGGTTCCTGACAGAGCTTACCGCTTCCTTCCTGATCATGGGCCTGGTTGCTGGTCTCGTCGGAGGTTTGTCGGTCAATACGCTGTTTGATTCCTTCGTCGCTGGTGCGCGAGCTGTTACGTTTGGCGCGCTGATCGTCGGTTTTGCCCGCGCGATCACGGTCGTCTTGGAAGACGGAAAAATTATCGATACGATGATTAACAGTCTGACTTCGGCGATTGGTCATTTGCCAGATGCCGTAAACGTGCTGGCTATGTTTGTAATTCAAGCCTTTCTCAATCTCTTTATCTCTTCTGGTAGTGGACAGGCAGCGACAACCATGCCGATCATGGTGCCGATTGCGGATCTGCTCGGCATCCAACGTCAGATAGCGGTTCTTGCCTTCCAATATGGTGATGCGGTAACCAACTCCATTATCCCGACTTCTTCTGCGTTGATGGGCTATCTGGCAGTTGCAGGCATTCCGTATGAGAAATGGGTTAAATTCATTTGGAAGCTTCTTCTCGGCTGGGCAGTGATCGCCTCGATCGCGCTCATAGTAGCAGTGACAATCGGCGTTTCGTAACCAATGAGCTTTTCACAAAACTGGCTGCGTCAAGTAGATTGGCGTAGCCTTCGCTTCACTTATCGACTACTCACGAACAAACCGATGGAGGAACCATGCGCACAACGATCAAACAATTGCAGCCCGCCATTTTTTCTCTATACGAGCATTTACACCAGCATCCAGAGATCAGCTGGGAGGAAGTACAGACCACCTCGTTTATCGCTGACTTCTTGAAAAAACACAATTGCCGCGTCACTACCTTTGACGACGTGACGGGTGTTGTTGGCGAATGGGGCGATCTGACGCCGGGAAAATTCACCGTAGGCGTACGAGCAGACATGGACGCACTCTGGCAAGAAGTAAACGGCGTCTTTACCGCGAACCATTCCTGCGGACACGATGCGCATATGACTATGGCCTTAGGCGTCCTCATGGTATTGCAGGCAATGGACGTCCAGCTCCCTGGGCGCCTGAAGCTCATTTTCCAACCAGCAGAAGAAAGCGGAAATGGCGCACTTGTGATGGTGAACAAGCAAGTAGTGGACGATATTGATTTTCTGTACGGTGTCCACCTTCGTCCCATTCAGGAAATCCCGCGCGGCACAGCTGCTTCTGCCATCTTGCACGGGGCGGCTGGCACGATATTCGGGCAAATCAAGGGTGCCGATGCTCATGGCGCACGACCTCATCTCGGAGTCAACGCTATCGAGGTAGCCGCAGCGATTGTTGAGCAGTTAAAAGGCATTCACCTCGATCCGCTCGTCCCTTATTCCGTCAAAATGACTCAACTCGCAGCCGGCAGCAAAAGCAGCAATATCATTCCGGGCTCGGCGCAGTTCCACTTAGACCTGCGGGCACAGACGAATGAAGTTATTCACTCCCTATTTGCCCGTGTCGAGCACATTTTGCAACACGTTTCCCGCCTCTATGAAGTTGAGCTGTCTTACGAAATCACCGAACGTGTCTATGCAGCGGAAGTGAACGAAGAAGCAAGACTGATCATGGCGGATGCCATTACCCAAACCTTGGGGGTAGAGAAGCTCGAACCGCCGATCCAGACACCGGGCGCGGAAGACTTCCACTATTACACAAAAGAACGTCCACAGCTTCGGGCGACCATGCTTGGTTTAGGCTGTGGCCTGACACCAGGACTTCATCATCCGCAGATGACTTTTGAAAAAGAAGCACTGCTAGACGGCATCGAGATTTTGGCAAGAACGGTACTGAAAACGTTTGAGGAGAGATGAACTTGAAAATCGAACGCGTGGACCTGCAACGAATCAAAATTCCGTTGAATTCCCCTTTTGAGACGAGCATGGGAGTCGAAACCCACAAGGAATGCATTCTGGTGCGTGCATACAGCGGTGCCCATGTCGGATTCGGCGAAAGCGTCGCGATGGACGTCCCCGTCTACAACGAGGAAGATGTTGATACGGTCTGGTACATGCTCGAAAAGTATTTGATCCCGCAGCTGTTTTCACGGGAGATCGAGCATCCTGATGACGTATCCCGCCTCTTCTCCTGGATGCGCCGTAACCACATGGCCAAAGCCGCTTTGGAAGGTGCCGTCTGGGATTTGTACGCCAAAATGAACGGCCTCTCCCTCTCCCAAGCATTGGGCGGAACTCGTACAACGATTGACGTCGGTGTGAGTATCGGAATCGAGCCGACCATCGAAAAGCTGCTGCAACGCGTAGAAGGCTTCATCCGTGACGGCTACAAAAAGATCAAAGTGAAAATCAAACCAGGCTTTGATGTCGAGCCAATGCGTGCGATCCGCAACACATTTGGACCAGATGTTCCACTGATGGCAGATGCAAACTCTGCGTATACGCTGGCAGACATGGAGATGCTGAAGGCTTTGGATGGCTTCGGCTTGATCATGATTGAACAGCCATTGGCTCATGACGACATCATTGACCATGCGACCTTGCAAAGGGAACTAAAAACACCGATCTGCCTCGACGAAAGTATCCATACGGTGGAAGATGCCCGCAAAGCACTCGAGCTCGGCAGTTGCCGGATTATCAACATCAAGATCGGTCGCGTAGGCGGTCTGACCGATGCCAAGAAGATCCATGACCTTTGTGAAACACGCGGCATACCTGTTTGGTGCGGAGGAATGTTGGAGGCAGGGATTGGCCGTGCGCATAACATCGCGATGGCTTCGCTTAGTAACTTCACGATTGCTGGCGACACATCCCCTTCCCATCGCTACTTTGCTGAAGATATCGTGACACCTGTCATAGATTTTGCAGCACCTGGTATGCTGGCTGTACCAACAACTCCAGGAATCGGTTTCGACATCAATGAATCTGCTATTCGCAATGCCCTGATCGAGCATAAAAGCTACTATGCAAATCGGGAGTCTACTACGACTGTCATTCCTACCTGGTAAAAGACTCATCTGAGATGAAAAAGAACAGAGAGTGCCTATTGGCCTCCCTGTTCTTTTTATTTAGGTGATTGTATTAATCCGTAATCGTCAAAAGCTTGCACAAATTACGTTCGGCATGAGCTCTCTTCTCCGGCGGAAACCGCTTTAGCAGATCCAACGCAGCATATGGAAGCTTCAATGCATGAGGATCGCTGTATAGTCTATCCCAGTATAGCGGTGAAAAAATCTCCTCGAACGCTGGCTCCTTCACCTCTTCCTCCAAAGTAAACGGAGGAACATGGCGATTCAAATAGATTTGAAGACGATGATTTACGATACCGGGCTTCACAATATCCTCATAACCGAATCGCTCCAGATCTGTTAACGCATGAGCATGTGTGATGTTATGGACGACCTCGCTCGCCAAATGATAGCGTACTCCGTTAATATCACGCGGCGGAATAACCAAATGCAGCTCGTCAAACGCTCTCTCTGCCATCTCTGCAGTTGTATGGTAAGGCGCAACTTCGTCTTTGACAACGTCAATCGTCATGCCATGATAATTCTCGATGCCCCAATAACGGTCTTTCCTGTCTTCTGTCGTCGCTTGGAGAATCCTGACCAGACCATCCACCACAGTAGGAGTGATCATGTCAGGGCGTTCGCGCAGTGCTTTTAATGCTAACACACCTAGTGCTAGTCCATGGCCTGAGGTCCGCAGCTGCTTCACATTTTGCTGGAGGCCATCGATGACGTGCTGTAACAAGGAGGGATCAGCTTGCTCGTCTTGATCCAGTGGAACAAACCATTCAGGTTTTTGCTTGCGGAAGGACTCGCATGTCCGCTCAATGCCCTCTTTTACATGTTCAGGGAGATCGTGCTCACGATCCATGAAGTATCCTGCCAATAAGGCTGCCCCATAATGACCGTCGAACCATCCTGCTACAGCTGCACGTGCCATTCCCGTAATGCCAAGCTCCAAGTAAGAATCAAGTAAACGCATGTAACTTCCTCCTTTTTACATTTATGTACCCATCATATACTATACATTTTTGTTTGTAAAGTATGATATTTTAGTTTTTCGCACATGGTAAAAGGCCCCGTATATCCGGAGCCCTTCATCTACTAGCTATCCTTTTCCTTATTTAGTCCAGTTTAAATTCTACTTCGTCTGTCTCTGGCCGATAATCGACAATCAACCCTCTTCCATTCATATACCACAGCTCATCTTTTTCCATATAAAATGTGATGCCATCCTCTGCTGTCGAAATGCCGATTTCATTCGGCGACTCTTTGGCAATCCCCATCGAGAATGAATCCTGAACCGTACTAACGCCTCCATACCGGACAAAAAAACGAATGCTGTCTCCTTCTTTGCATCCCCATTCTTCCCGAAACCATGCTACCGCTGCTTTAGTGATCGTCATGTTCATTAGTACGCCACTCCTCTCTTCCTCTTCCTATAGTTTACTTCAATTTAGAGATATTTGAAACATAAATGTATGTTAAATAGAATTGCTCCACTATTTGAAAAAAGAACCGATTCCCTACACTGGGAAAACGGTTCTATCTATCTGTTTAAGGCTTTATTGGAAGTGTAACCAAAAAACTCGTTCCGATCCCTACCTCACTGCTGACCTGAATCTTTCCGTGGTGCGCGTCCACGATCCATTTGGCAATGGAGAGTCCCAAGCCTGTTCCTTCGGTCGCTCGAGAGCGCATTTTATCCACCCGATAGAAGCGATCAAACAAATACGGAATATCCTCTTTGGAAATCCCGATCCCACTGTCTTTTACGAGAATCGAGACGCGACCGCCTTCTTTTTTGCAAGAGACAAAAATCCGGCCGTCTTCGTTCGTGTACTTTAAGGCATTGTCCAGCAAGATGACCATAAGCTGATGCAGGCGTTCTTGGTCCCCCACCATCTCAATGGGTTGCTGGATGTCTGTTTCGAGACGAATTTCCCGTGCGATGGCAAGTTGTGCAAAAACCTGGGTGCATTTCATCGCGACTTCGTCTAAGCGCAGCGTTTGATTCATGATCTGCAATTCGTTAGAATCACTGCGAGCTAGTGTGAGCAAATCAGAGACGAGCTTGCTCAAGCGCTTGGCCTCCTGCATCCCAATCATGATTTTTTCGCTTTCCTGCTCGATCGTATGATCCGGATGTCTGAAAAGCCTCTCCAGATTGACCATGATGGCCGTAAGCGGCGTCCTTAGCTCATGAGAAGCATCTGCAATAAACTGCTGTTGTTTTTCCCACGAAACTTGGATCGGGATGAGTGCCCTTCTCGCCAAAAACCACCCCGCCACGATCGCAATGACAATACTGATAATGTCAACGATCACCACAACGTACAGCAAGCTGTCCAGCATGTTTTGCTCAGGTGCCAGATTGTAAATCAGTTGAAACTGGTACGCGGTCTGTATCCGATTGCCTACAACGACCTTTTTCGGAACGGTAACTGTCTGCACGCGATAGACTTGTCCATTCACAGTTTTCGTTTCGATTCCGTCTGCTTTTCCGTTATGCTGGAATTCTGCGTATTCCTCTGGCTCCAGCCTGTCACCAAATGCGGTCCCAATGACACGACCAAAGCTATCCCAGACGAGTAAAACATACCGGCGATCCAGATCGTTAAACTTTTTCCTCTCCTGACGGTTGAATGGGAAAGGGTCGTCTTCAATCCGGTGAAGACGAGGCAAAGAATCAACTGCCAGCCTTTGACCGACTTTGGTCATTTCTCGGTCCACCTGCGAATAGAGACGGTACTTCATCGTGTAGTAGACTGCACTCCCCAGCCCGTTCAACAAGAGCAGCACCACTACTACGTTCAACGTTACGAGCCGAATCCTCGTTTTTCGAAACATCATTTGTCTTCCTTTTTCAAAATGTAGCCCACATTACGGATCGTTCGGATGAAGCCTTCGTAAGCACCCAGCTTCTTGCGCAGGTAGTGGACATACAAATCGACCACTCCGTAGTTCGCTTCTGAATCAATTCCCCATATACGGTCAAAAATTTGTTGGCGCGTCAATATTTGCTCCCGATTTTGCAGGAAGTACTTAAGCAACTCGTACTCCTTCGTCGTTAGCTTCATCGGCTCATCATCAACAAAACCGTCATATTCATTTATCTTCAGTGATAGAGGTCCGTATGCCAGCTCGCCTTCTGTGTTCTGTTTCCCTTGTCGGCGTAAGAGTGCTCTCACTCTCGCCGTCAATTCTTCGGCCGCAAAAGGCTTGACCAAATAATCGTCGGCTCCGGCATCTAATCCCTCGACTCTCGACTCTACGCTATCTTTTGCCGTTAAAAATAAAACCGGCGTCATTATCCCTTTTGTACGCAACGTTCTCACTAGTGAAAGACCATCCATTCCTGGCATCATAATGTCCAGGACCAACAAATCGTAGATGCCGCGTTCCGCCAATAACAAGCCGTCATCTCCGCGCTCTGCCTTATCCACCTGATATCCTTCATCGGTCAGGACTCCTGCAATTGTCTGAAGCAGCGCTTTTTCATCCTCCACTGCAAGAATAAGCATATTTATCCCTCTTTCATTTGAAAAAGCTGTATGTCATTCAGCATAGCATAATCGAATGGAATCACAATAATGACCACACTCGCCGATCTTGGCTGTGCACACGCTTCTTTTATTAGAGCACGTATTTTTTTGAATCAGATTTGTAGGTGCTGGCGGAAACACAAAAAAAGCTGCATTCTCCATTACTTTTTACAAGTAATCGGGAATACAGCTTTTCGTCTCATTCCTTCAAAACTGAATACGCATGATTGCTAAGAATGTGTGGATAAGTCCTCGACCGATTAGTATTCGTCAGCTCCACGCGTTACCGCGC